>NZ_QTXV01000030.1:0-5794 GCF_003461825.1 Prevotella sp. AM42-24
CTTATAAAATAAGTTAAACTAAAATGCTGCGGAATTTAGGTCTTAATTTATTACAACATGAGAGGATATCCTTCTATACCAAATTTCATGTTAAAATTTACCACACGCAAATGCAGCCTCACTTATCCAACACGATACCTTTTTCCCTTGCCAAGTATAGGATTGTACTAATACTACATCTACCAAGATTTTGCGAATATGCCTTCCATATTAACCTCTCGCTTCTTACTTCATCATGATTGATGCCATCTAAACGGCAAAAATCCAAAAATAATTCTTTTCCTTTTTCAGGATGTACGCTTGAGGCTATTGCATAGGCTACTTTTACCCAATTCTCGTACGAACTGGTAATCGAAATACCCCTTTTACGCAATTTTTTATATATATAAATCAGTTTACTCCTGTTTACACCATTATTTACATATGTTGTAGCCTTACCATATATTTCATTCCAGTCTTTTGGATCAATACATCTAATGACTGTTGCCTTTGGATTTTGCTTTGTTGATGATTTTTTTGTTTTATCTTCAACTCCATCCAAGACATCAGGCTTCACTTCAAAAGTTTCAGCTTGTTCTTTTACGACAATATCTTCATCGGCAGACATATAACATAATCTGCAGATATCCTTACCGCTGGAATCCAGTTCTATCCCATATTTTTCATACAGATACAGGAACAATTGCCTAAAAGCCATGGTATGCCTATCTTTCAGGTTTACTTCCATCAACGAATCATCATATTTTAAATGAACCAAACCTTTATATCCTTTCCCTGAAGGAGAAACCCAAAAAGCAGCAACATGCGGATCTTCGAGTAGATATTTCTTAGTTTTTTCAAACAAGATCTCATCCAATTTATCTATATCAATAACGAGTAAGCTATTATAATGGTTGCATTCATCTGCTTTATGTCCTTTTTCGAAAGTTCCGCAAAAAGTAACTGCTGGTAATTTTGTCTTAATGGCATCATAGCCAGGCTTATCACCATTAAATAGACAAGCACGCGCGGCATCCACCTCTTTACCATATGCGCAAATACGAATACCATTCAAAACACGTTGAATAGGCATATCCATTCGCTTATTGCTCCATGTGGTATCATAGAATGAAACATTTAAATTATACAAATCAGTAGAATTCATGATCCTTTAACTCTAAAATTCATTAATTTAATCGGATTATCATAGGGAATCAGATTTTATACCAAATTTTCTACAATACATGAGTATACGCAAAAAGCACCTTTCTTTTTGAAGATTTCATCAGAAAGTAAGCGTCCAAAAATGTCACAACGCCCCTATTTGCAAGCTTTTTGCAAAGCCCGCAAATCTCATTTTTTAATTTCTTTCACTAAAAATTTCATTAATTCAAGCAGATTGTCATCGGAAGTTGGTTCTCGTAGTCCGTTCTACCAGATTTCACAGCCTTGAGCAAAGCCTTGAAATATTGTCTGAACGAGACTCCGACTTGCTTGCAAGTCTGGATAAAGGTATTGTACATTGCTGATCTCAATGCACCCTGTACACTACCGATGAACAACGAGCCCTTGCGCTGTATGGTCTGGGACCGCATCGCTCGTTCCGCAGCCATGTTATCTATGGAATATTCACCATCGTTTCGATAGGCAAAGACTTGCTTCCAAAACTTATGGAGATAGTTCTATGCTTGCTGCATCAATTTAGGCAACTCATCCATCTTGTTCACCATCAAGTTGTACATCTCATTCTGAAGTTTGTCTACGATACCTCGGGTATACTCGTCATTGCGCATCTCCTTGATTTTTTCTGCATCATAACCTTTCTCTATATACAAGTCCTCACGCTTATAAACATGGTTACGACCACCACTCTTCCGATTGCCATACTTATCTACCGTATCCTCATAGAAGAATATCACGATGTTGGCTTTAGGGTTTACCAAACACCACATATAGGTTTTATGATGACCACAATGTGTCTGGAATCGCTCCCGAGACATATAAATATAGATGTCACCGTTGAGAGGGGCACGATGATATGTATTACGTATAATCTCTGAAAAACGAGGGCCCTTATACCTCATATCATGAAGCATGGGTAAGTAGTAGAAGTTGTCAAGACCTGAGAGCCTTAGCATAATCCCTCCAATATAGACACTAAGTCCTTCATGCTGGCATAGTCAGGCCCTCAACAGGGATAACAGCATCCTTGGCATGCTTCTTGAACCACGCAAAGAATTGCTTGTATGGAATAGCAGAATAGTTATATTTTTATACTTATGAAACAGAAAACCTGTAATACATAGACATTTGACAATCAAATATTACAACATAAATTCCATTTACAGAAACATTAATCTTCTAATTTATCCATAAGTTGTAACTATTTCATGTCTATTTTTCTTTTGAAAAATATATTTTATAATAATTTCTGCCACTATTTTCGTCAAAGCCACGTTCTATAAAATTACCCGTTTTCATTAAGCATAATTCTACGTTATCGTCCAATTTAATTTTACGTAGTTTCTTAGGAACTGTCAATGCTTTTTTGTCTATTTCAAAACATTTTTCTATATTTATTTTCTCATGCTCTTCATATGCTTTGCGATATTCTTCAAACATGTTCAAAATGTTCGTATCTTGAAATACTTCAGATTGCAATTCCTCAACATTAATCTTATCTGATTTACAAAGCAATTCTATAGAGCTGTTTATAATTCTAACCTGCTCAGATTTTGAGACTAAGGATTCTTTTGATAACTTATCATTTACAAATCCCTCCATCAAACGTACAAGTCCTTTAGACTGGCTATAAGGAGTCATCTTGTTTTCCATTCCCAAAAAATCTTGTCTCCAAAATTTAGAATCCTTAGATTTATCTATAATGAAGCCTACAGGCATATCTTTAGTAAAAACTATTAAACATGCTTTATTTATTTTTTGGGAAGTATATCCTGTTTTTACAGAAACCCCCATATTACCATGCGAATCAACAGTAGTCTCTATAAATTCATTCTTAGATTCAATTTTATAAATACCTATAGCCTCACAATACGTATCTTCATCTAAAACATCCTCTATTTTTACTATGAAGATATCACCATCTTTTATTGTGGGCATTGTAGAAACACTGTCTAAATACTTAAAGATTGATATAGAGTCCTCTATAAAATTACCTCCATTGAAAATATCAACTACAGTATTATATACTATATTATATTTCAAATCAACAGAATGGACAAATGAATATTGGACCTTTTCACGATTAAACGGCTTAATGAAAAAATCTTTCAAAAAAGCCTGATCCAACTTTGCCATATCCATATCTATATGATTAACCAAACATTTATGTTTGTCTAAGCTGAACCTATGACAAATCATCTTATCTATATATGCTTCTTTAAAATCCATATTATATTTTTTTCTTTGAGATTAATACCTGTAAGAGACTTGTTATCATATAAACTGTATAAAAAAACACTTTGACTATAAGTAATATAAGAAGTAACCTGTAGATAAATAAAAGAACTATATGACATCCTAACAAAATAGATTCTTTATTCAAATATTCTAAGTTTCCAACAATCTGATACTCTGATATATTTAAAGAGAAAAACTTTTTCCAGAATATGATAGGTATCAATAAAAGTAAAGTCAATGTAGCATAAAGAATATTGAAACCTATTGAATAAAAAAATCGAATGACATAGTTGTGTTCTTGCTTCATTCTAAGGATATCTTTTGATGTAGGTCTATCCTCTACTGGCATATTGTCTTTATCTTTTTGAGAAGGAATCTTTGATATATTCAACTTATCATAAATCAAAGCCAAAGCTGTGACAAAGAATCCTATAAATATAGCAAATATATCCTTTATATAGTCAATGAACTCTTCATTTAATCCATTTGGTAAAAAGATTACACACAAAACAGAAATGAACAAAAAGAAAATATGATAAACCATTATTGATTTTTGAGAAAAACCATTATTATTCACATCCGTAGTTATTGCATGGTATCCTTTTCTTGCAAATATGAATATTGCCCTAATCCACTCTGTCAACATATTTATCTGGTCTTATTTCTCTTAATATATGGTTATCAAACAGATCTTTACAATAACTATCTAATGCTGCTAGGTTCACTGTACCATCGTCATTGATTGATACTTTATCATTTAGATAAACAACCGGAGATAGTTCTGCATCTCTCATATCCCAATCAAATGTCTTACGTGATTTGGTATCACTATTTTCTGTATTAACGGTGCATTTATCGAATTCTTCTAAACGCTTAGAATAGTTATTTGCTCCAAAAGTACGACCAATTAGATAATTTCTGATACTTTCCATAATACCTAAACTTTTGTCTCCTTCACCTTTTGGAGTTATACTGATTTTTACTTCATAATCTCCCATTACATCTTTTATAGGATTATCCTCTTCTATTTGATTATCTACAAATGTTGTCTTGAAAGTCATACTTTTCAATACTGCACCTTCTCTATATTCATCTTGAAAGCACTTTGGAGCAAATATGCTCATAGTTGGCTTTTGGTAATCACCTATACTGAATAGCTTTGCAATATAACTTCTTGCAAAATTTGATATAGATTCTTCTGCACTATCAGTATGTATCATCACAAAGCCTTCGTTATGATCAACAGGAAAGTACAAGAAAATATAGTAATACTGCAAAACTGGCTGATCTACTGCCAAATTTTTTGCCTCATCTTTCTTACTCAATTTGGTTACAATACGTTCTTTCCCGTATGTACCTCCATTAACAACGCCCGCAATAATATATTTATCAGACAGAGGGCAAGGACGTTCATCCCAATGCTTATTGATGATTCGTCTGCCTTTATTACTAATCAAAGTCATGACTTTCTTAATAGAATCATTTCTTGCAAAATCCGTGTTAAGTTCATTCATAAAATATTCATATAGCTTTAAGAATATTTTAGAATCAGAATCTCGTTTTTTACATTTTCCACATTCTACCATAAAATCTCTAAAAGTCTTGTTTGTACCCGTTTTATGCTTCAACTTAAAACGGAAAAAATCTAATTTAGGATTTGCCATAATGCGTTATTTTTATTCTTATTTTTTCGACTCCTCTGTCCTCCTCTACGAAGAGGGGGGCCTTAACCCACTCCCAAGCCCTCGCCCTTTCCAAAAGGGCAAGGGATGTAACCATTCCTCCCGTCGCTCTGAACCGGTTCGCTACAAGGTTGACGAACAATCAGAGGTCTCGTCATGTTGTAAGTATCCGCTCAACGCCGTATTGCATATCTCAAAATAATATTGTAACTTTGCACGGCGGCATCATTTTTCTAATTTTGAGACAAGAATACAAAGTTTAGTCCTCCATCAGTACAAGCTAATGGAGGTTATACCTTAATTTGACTAAATTTGAAATTCATTTTTTATTGTTCCTAATCTTCCCTGAACTCAGGAAGAAGAGTATAATACTTATCCTCAGGCGTAGAATCTATGTGCTTCAACACATAACAAAGCCAACGCTCAGGATTTTATCTTGCACCTTACATGCTCCAAACAAGAAGTACATCATTGCTGCACGCTTACAAGCTTCCAAGTCACGACAGAACAAATAAGCCTTCTTACCCATCACCATGTCACGGATCAGGCGTTCGGTATCATTGTTGTCCAAAGGCATATCTGGGATGTCTATATAATGGTCAGCTTATCATAGATGGTTTCACGTTCTTCCTTACTAAAGACAACCCGCTCACGCTTTTGAGTAAATATCATTCTGACAAGAGAGGCTATCTGTTCGGTCTTAGCTCCGCTTT
>NZ_QTXV01000030.1:5804-41884 GCF_003461825.1 Prevotella sp. AM42-24
GCTCCGCTTTTTTGTCTACATCAGACTCACGCATATCCTTCGCCTCATTATCACCGATTACAACCTCGGCGAACTTTGGCTTACTGCTTAATTGTTTCTTACCTTGTACCATAATTAGAATATTTAAATTAACGATGCAAAGGTACGAAACTTTATTTAGGCGCACAATACGGCTTTCACCGAATACTTACTCTATAACATATCTATGAGTATCTTTCATTTCTATTTTTGTATTGCCTGTGATCTCAACTTATATCCTACAGTTCCCTCTATAATTTTTTCCTGTAGAGTCTTCATGTTCTCCTTCTTGGTAAAAGGAAGATCTAATTGTTTGCAAATGGATTCTAAATCAGCCCTTTTCAAGTTATTGGAAGAAAAATAAGAAGAGGCTTCCTCACGTGATTGCATGGAGTTGAGAAAAGTGATGGCTTCTGAAACAACAATGGAGTTTTCAGACATTGGTTCATTTGGTTCTTTGGAAGAAGAAATTATATTAATTTCTATTTGTTTCTCACCATTCTCAATTTCTTTAACCATAGCTTGTGGCAATTTGTTTAAGAAAGCAAGAAAGTGCTCCATTTCTGAGACATAAAAATTCGTTCTACTCATATCACAACTTATTTAACAATTCTTTTACTATTCCATTGATACCATCTATTACATTGATGCCAGAGTTTCTTTTACTGATAACAACTGGTATTCCATATTGAGCAGCATCTGCAAAAAGTGTCTTATTCTCACGCAAGGTATCCTTAAATACATCAAATCCCAATTGCTTTGTTTGGGCGATGAAAGGGCGAAGGGCACTGATAGGCTTCTCTCCATAATACTGAACCATCGTAAATACGACACCCAGTATTTGAGGATTTATTGGCTCGTAATCATCCAAATCCGAGTCTTCAATAGAAACGTATTCATTATATTCCTTGACTAACTTATCCAAACTATTCTTCAGATAGTCGATACCCATTGTTGACAGATAGTCAGGCTTGGCAGGAATCAGAATATAGTCACTTGCAACAATCGCATTCTTGGTAACGATATTAAAGTTTGGAGGACAATCTATCAAAATAATGTCATACGCATCATTTGGTAGCTGGTTTATGCCATCCAAAAGTCGATGATGTACTTTAATAAATTGTTCCTTTGCTTGGGTCATATTGGCACCGCCCAACTTGGTTGCAAGTTCTAAATCAACATTTATCAGCTCCAAGTGTGAAGAGACCAAATCAAGTTTCCCTTTATTTTTCAGAGAATCCTTAACCGTATGAGGTGTTATGATCAAATCCTCAAACCTTTCAGTTCTTACTTTTTTCGAATCGGAAAACCAATTCTTGATAGTGTGCTTGTCTGCTACCTTTTCCTTCCATTCATCAGGTTTCAAGAATGAGAATGTCAGACTTGCCTGAGGATCAAGGTCTATCATCAATACTTTATGCCCAAGCTGTGCTAAATCACCAGCAATGTTGGTGGTAAGGGTTGTTTTACCAACACCTCCCTTATAGTTTATTATTGAAATTATATCCATCGCTACTTTGAAATTTTATGTTATACATTTTAGTTTTTTCTTTTGAGAAGAAAATTTTGTAAGTAAATGTTTGTTCAAGCGACGTAACTACTTGACGTTTACTTAAATCCAAGTAATAATTCGTTATGTTAAAACCTTACGCTGTAATCGTGTTTTTAAAATTCTATTCCCTTCATTCCACTACATCCAGACGGCTCCTTATCTCCGACATATCAATGCACTTTGCAGGGATACCTATCTTACTCAACTTATATCTTAATAAAGCAGCATATTCATCTTCATGAGTAGAAAGTAATATAAAGCTATCTTTAAAAGCATGGCGGATTGTCTCAATGAATCCCCATACATTAATATCATCGATAGTTTGCACAGGGTCATCAATAGCAATAAAAGACTGCGAACTATACAGTTTATTTAATGCCATGACAAATGCAAATATAATTGATACTAATTGTCCACTACTCAAATTATACAAAGCATCTACATCTGATTGATATTCAGAAACAAACAACACACGTTTTAAAGAAGAGTTCTTCTTAATAAATAATCCTCTTCCATAATAATTCTCTTGCATAATGCGACCAGAATATACATAGAACAAAATTTCTATATCCGAAATAACTTTCTCCAAATAATCATTCTTATAATCCGTTAGGGCTGTCGTTAGTTTCTTTAAACTATTAATTTTCTGGTCACAAAAGTTTTTTCGACACTCAAAGATCTGCTTTTGTTTTTCTTTGGCTCGATAAAGTTTGGATTTCATTGCATTCCATTGAGATAACAGATAATTACGTTTTTTCTCAATATTCTCCAAGTTTAAGTACGCTTGATTCATAAATTTCACCAAAGTACCATATGTTATATCCAACCTTTTATAGTCCAAAGTTTCATTTAACTCATCCTTAGCATCATTCAACCGCTGCTGCAATAAGGAATAATAATCCTCTGCTGTCTTTTCAAGATCAATTTCTATACCGCCAAACTTTGTTATTTCCTGGAGGTATGATTTATAGGCATCGAAATCAAGTTCCTTAAACTTAGTGTAACCTTCCTCGTTCAAATTCCATTCATCAAATTTTACTTGAAGGGTTTCGATAAGCAAAGACAAAAGTTCTTTCAACTCATTTGTCATTTTTCCCAATCCCTCTTGCAATTCAGGATAAGCCTCCGAAATTACACGTTCGTAGTTGTCAATTTTGCTTTTCAACACCTCGGTACTTTCATACCCTTGTCCACATAGCGGGCAATCTTTTAGATTTAGTGCAGCATAACTCTTGTAGAAAACTGACTTCATTTTTTCACGTTCATTCTGCAAATCGACCAATGCTTTACCCAACTGGGAAGCTGAACGACAAACAGGTTGAATCATCTGAAACTTAGACTTTATTTTTTCTTGTAAATCTATATCAACCTCATCTTTAAAAATCCCTTGAACTATTGGACTTATTGTATCTCCCAAATTGTCTATTGACACTTTATCTACTGCTGGTAATAATTTTGTTTTAAAAGCATCATATAGTTTATATTGATATTGTTGATAAAATAAGACTAAGTAATATGGGAAATTAGGAAATAATGGAGAACTCAATAGAGCATCAATTTTCTTGTTTTTCTTCCATTTTGAATAATCCTCCTGATGATTAAAGTAATAAACCAAGCAGTCTAATATACCATTTTCACCCAACACTGAGTTAAACTTTTCGTAAGACAACTGAGGATTTTCCATATCCCAATCAAATTCTTTCTCTGTAACAAGACGAGTATAATCAAATATATTCCCCTCCTCACCCTTATCCATTTCTGAAAGTTCACGAGTAATGGTCTCTATTTGCGCCTTATAGCCCCTATTTGCCTCTTTGAGTTTTTTATCTATCTTAGTTATCTTATCAATTTGCTTATCTATCTTTGTTGTATTAAACAGTTTATTGATTTGTTCTGCTCTATCAGATTCCTTGCTTTTCAAGAAAGAAGTTGCCTCTTCTTGACTCACATAGTTAAGAAAACTATAAGAGTTCATAAAGTCATCCAATCCAAACTGCCCACGATAAACCTCATCTTGTAATATTCCATCCTTTTTATATTGAATTTTCAACTCATTAAAAACTCTATCAAAATGAATCGGATTTGTGAAAGAATCCTTTTGTTCACGCCTATAAAGCACCACCTCTTCATCATCTATTTGTAATGTTACAGCTATAACAACCTGCGGAATACGAATATCATATATCAAAGGCAAAGCATATTGGCTAAATTTTGTATTCTGCCTATGAAAAGACAAATACGATTCATAACGGCTAATTTTTCCAGTAAATACAAGTTCTATAGCATCAAAAACCGTAGTCTTTCCAAAGCCGTTTTTGCCAGACAAAATTATGGATTGATACCGGTCAAATAGCACTTCTTGCTTTTCAAATCCTTTAAAATTTTCAAAAGAAACTGATACAATTTTAATCTTGCTCATGATTAATAGAATTTAACAATCCATCCAAATAGTTACCTCTTTCATTATCGTCATCTGGTATACCATCAACCCATTCATTCGTTTCTTTATTTTCATATGCAGCCCAATTTGTAGGATACGAAAGTTCTATTTTTGACTTCTCCATCTCTAACAACAAGAAAGGTAACTTATGAGCTATACCATATAATAGTGTATAGGGACCATCAGAAATTTCATTTTTCAAGTTTCCGAAAACAGAAGAATCAATCAAGTAATCTGAAATCCTCTTCTTTGGTTCAACGAGAATCTCATTATTTAAAAATTTCCAATCTTCCTGAGTATAAAGTAAAACATATTTTTTAAAATAATATTTATCGTTTTCTGTTTCAACAGCCCATGCCTTAATATCGTCATTAAACTGCGGAATACATTTCAAAATAAGAACTGATGTATTTTTCTCTGCGGCTGGATATTCCTTCATTTCTTGCCGATAATGCTCAAACAGCTCTTGTTGTTTATCAACTGCTACATCATAATCAGTAAGAATCATCCAAAAGTCAGAGTTTGCCTCATTCGCCAAAAGGAACTCTCCTTGCTTATTTTTCAACAAATGATAATTAGCTATATCAAACTCGTTTAATATCAAATCAATTATATTTTCCATTTTTCTTAGAATCAATAGTCAGTATTCCTACTTTCTTTGTGGCAAATATATTTTTGCCATCTTCATGAATACCATTAACATCTGAAAATTTCTTGAGATATTCACCAATATTACCAACATCCTGCTGAACATCCCCTATAAGCCAATTATATTCATACAGAACATCAAGATTTTTGGAATTATCTATAATTTTCTTACACAATAAAGGTACTTTTAACTGATTACTTAAAGAAGTGGGAGTTTCCTTTCCTTTGCCTTCATCCCAACTCAAATCTTCTTTTAAGAACTCCAAGCCTGTAACTACTTTGAAAAGGCAATTTGCTTTATCGTTGCTAGCTATATCAGAAAAAGTATTGACATTTCTTTCGAATAGATTGTTCGTTGGATGAACACGTTGTAAAAAGCGTTCCATCTCATCAACATTCATAGCACAAATGCGATTAACAAAGAAAAATATTTTATTCTTTTCATCATCGCTCATTTGACAATCATCATCTAATCGTTCATCATCTTCACAGATACTATTCAAATCTTCCAATAATTTATATTTGATATGATTTATGTAATTAACCCTATCATATTTGAAAGCTTCAACTTCTGCAAACAATATATCGATAATGTCATTAAATTCAATATGCTCGCTTTTAGCAATTTTTTTCAAAGTTGTTCTATTAGATTTAGAAATATATCTTTGATGAATATCTAATACTTTTTTATCTATCAGAGAAACTAATTTCGCCACAACCATATCAATGGTAGCCTCTTCTTTTTGGGTGATTTGGGAAATTGTATTTTTGATGAGAGAAAGCAGATAACCAGGTTCACAAAACTCTTGAGTATCAGTAAAAGGATACAGCATAATCCCTTCTTCACTATTAACTTTTTTATTCGTATGAAAATACAATTTACAATCATCCGCACAAAACTTTTCCAAGATTTTTAACTTGCGCCTCATTTTGCGATATTCAGCAGAATACTCTTTGACCATTTTTTCATCTTTACATTGATGAAGGCTAACTAACTTATCAGCATCATTCATAATAGCAAAATCCTCATAAGAATCCAAAAACAGCTTATATCCAGCATATTTATTCCGATCTTCTCCGATTAACCTAATACAATGATATATTCCGCAGAGTCCTTGATAAACGTAGCCTGCCCAACTGCCAAGAGCGGAGTTATCAAGTTCTCGAGGTGTTATTTTCTCTTCCATTTTTAAAACTCCTTATTTATACATTTATTTCCCAAATTCTTTAATTCTCTGCTCCTCTTTCAAAGAGCAAACAAGCAGTTGTCCGTTCTTCTCTGCTACGATATAGCGTATATCACCATTACAGCGTCCCCACTATTTTACAAGTAGTTACACGTATCTGTTTTTGAAAAAAGTTATTTTTGTTCCCCATTGCAGTATCGCTCTGCACTTGTCGCCGATCGAATGAGGAATATTCAGGATGTGACAGCAGTAGCTACGCCACCTTTATTGGTTTAAAATATTCAACAACTCAGCAGGAGTATAAACGGGTAAAGAAGAATTCGTAAAATCCTTCTTGTTACGAGTTACAATACAATCTCCCTCAGCTCGCAAAGCCGTGGCATTTTGAGTTGCATCTTCATAATCCTTCCAATCAGAAGAGAGCATTTCAATTACCGTATTGCCTTGCAAGTCCAAAACATCTACAAAATTCGACACCGCCAGAAGAGTTTCTTTTACATCTTGATACTCATACTTGTGTGCTATATACATGGCTGTAACATAAGACAAAGCTGATGTCATCAACTTTATGTCCCCTGTTATTCCAAGGGCAAAGAGTTTATCTGCATCGTCAGAAAAGCCCTCACGATTTACAACGAAATCTATTAAGATATTCGTATCTATAAAAACTCTCATAATGCATATTTTTTATCAACCAACGCATCTAAGCTATTTTCATCTGCCGGTATCGGCTTGCCACCTTTTGCCTTTAACGTTTTAACATAAGACAAAGCATCATTAAACTCAGCAGTTTCTAATAGCTTTTGCTTAGGTTGTACCTTTTGCAAAAACATAGAAATCGCCTTTTCTATTGCAGCTGTCACACTAATATTATGTAATTTAGCATAACTTTCTGCACCTTTATATATATTGCTGTCAATTGCTATTGTATTCATAATTGTATCTCCTTTTTTGCCTGCAAATATAAGGGTTTTCTATGAAACTACCAAATTTTGGGAGGAGTTTTTGCTTCTTGCTCTAATCTCCCCCAGATTAACGTATATCACCAATACAGCGTCCCTACTATACCCAAGCCCTCGCCCTTTCCAAAAGGGCAAGGGATGTAACCGCTATGCTTTAAGGTTGGCGGGGCACCAAAGCCCTGCGCCATGTTGTGCGGGATGGGACCGCAGGGGGACGGCAAAAAATATAAGTTTTTTTAATTACTCCGACAGATACTTAACTATCCAAGGTTTCAACTCTGGAATATCAACTTCTATCGTGTCCCAAAGGCTTTCGGGATCTATTGTATAATAACCATGCACAAGGACATGTCGCATCCGCTCTATCTGACGCCAATTTACATCAGAATGAGAATCACGAAATTCTGTTGAAAGCATATAGACAGCCTCGCCTATTACTTCCACCAATTTGGTAAAGCCATAAAAGATGATCTTATTCTTCTTGATATCTTCAAAAGTATATTGAGCATGAAACTCCTCTATACTTTCTATTGCTTCAAGAATATGCTCTAACCTTCCCCTATCTCTAACTTTTTCTCTCATAAATCAAGAATTTATCTTGGTTGGCTGTTTCTTGAGCAAACGGGAGAAGACGATTAGCCTCTACTATATCCACCTTGCGATGAAGCAAGTCTTCCAAATTCAACATAATACCTGCTATTTTCATCAGAGAAATTCGATTATGCTGACGATCATACTCTACAAGAATGTCTATGTCACTATCAGTAGTTTCTTCTCCTCGTGAGCATGAACCAAAGAGCCAAGCCTTTGTTATTGGCTGGCTACTAAAGAAATCTTGTATCTTTGGAATCATATCTTGTACATTCTTACTTATCATAACAGCGTAATTTTATTGTTTTTAATGGAGCTTATACTCCATTTCTCTGTTCATTGCGCAAATATAAGGGTTTTCTGTGAAACTACCAAATTTTTAGAGGAGTTTTTACTTCATATCTTAATCTCACGCAGATCTCGCAAAGTATATCACCAATACAGCGTCCTAACTATTTATCAATGGGTTAGGCATATAAGTATTTTTTCATTCAAGCTTGCTTTTGTATCTTCTGTTACGACCGTATCAAATGATCGGGGCAGTAATGGTGGTTCTATTCTTGTTGGTATCATAAATTTTTCGACTCCCCTGCCCCCCCTCTTGCGAAGAGGGGGTCCTTAACCCACTCCCAAGCCCTCGCCCTTTCCAAAAGGGCAAGGGATGTAACTTCTATGCTATTAAGGAGATTTTTCCCAACCACCCCGTCCCTCCTTCATAAGGAGGGCTCCACCGCTTTTCCCAAGCCCTTTTCCCCTCAGGGGACAAGGGATGTAACCACTCCTCCCCGTCGCTCTTAACCGCTGCGCTTTAAGGTTGGCGGGGCATCAGAGCCCTCGCCAGAATTGTTTTAGCGGGATGGGACCGCAGGGAGACTTAGTTGCTATTCGACTTTTGACAGGATTACATCTGGAGTTGTTCCCATCAGGGTTATAGCGGATATCTTGTGACCACCATTGGCATTTAATGAATGACCACAGTGATAGAGGCTGTCATCTATGATAAGCCAACGATCATGAGACTCGTTACTCCATTTTCTGATGTCTATATGATTGTTGGGGAAGAGACGGTCATGTTCCTCCATCAAGCGTTGCATTCCTTGTCCTACACCTACTGTGTAAATTGTGGCTGCTACATTTGGCTTACGGACATCAAGTACACTTAGGGTTAACGATGAAACATAGCCATCTATGATGATTACTCGATGGTTTGCGGTACGAATTAAATTCTCTAAAGCTACTCTTGCTGTATAGAAATCACCTTCAAAGAAGACCATCTCTGCTGGAGGGGTTGAGGTTCGAATGAAGAAGTCGAGCTGCTGTTGCTGCTTAGCTTGGACATCTTCAATATGGGTCATACGTTTATCCATATTCTCCTGTAAGGCTATCAAGTGACGATTTACGGAATAACCTTGAAGAAGGTATTGCTTTATAACTGCATTCGCCCACTGACGGAAACGGGTTCCTATCGGACTCTTTACTCTATAGCCTACAGAGATTATAACATCCAAATTATAGATTTTAGTACGATATCTTTTGCCGTCTGTGGCAGTATGTAAGGATTCCTTACATACTGATTTTTCGTCTAACTCTTTCTCCTTAAAGATGTTACGAATATGCATAGTTATATTGTTACGAGTTGTACGAAACAACTCCGTCATCTGTGCTTGAGTAAGCCAAACCGTATCTTGCTCCAGTTTAACCTCCAACCTAATGCTATCATCTGGTTGATAAAGTACTATCTGTGAATCATCAGCCTCTGGCTGTATATTATTGTCGTTTGCCATGATCATACATTTTTATTGCTAATATAGCGACAAAAGGACGATTATATTTCGTAATTACCAAGGAATTTTTCGACTCCCCTGTCCCCCTCTTGCGAAGAGGGGGTCCTTAACCCACTCCCAAGCCCTCGCCCTTTCCAAAAGGGCAAGGGATGTAACCGCTCCTCCTGTCGCTCTTAACCGCTGCGCTTTAAGGTTGGCGGGGCATCAGAGCCCTCGCCAGAATTGTTTTAGCGGGGATGAACCCGCAGGGTGAATACTTATAAAATGGTGGTGCGGGATGGGATTGCAGGGGCGCTATAACTGATTTTCAAGTTCATCCACTACTTCGTCTCTCAGGGTTTGAGGGACTGCACTACGCCGAAGGAATGTCCTTGCCTGGATGCTCATGCAGTGTTCGGGTGGATAGAAGAGTTGTGTTAATTTTTATCATTTAGAATCATACGGAACTTGGTCTATTACTGGCACCTTATGAAGCAGTACATAACGCTGCAACAATTGTCGCCAAACCAAAAGGCGTGTTCCTTTCCATATCTCAACGGCTGCCGCCGTGAGTTGAGTGAAGAGTGAGGAACGAAGAGTGAAGAATTCATTTGCTCTTCTTCCCAACTCTTCCATGTCTTCTGTGTAAATGATGTCTGTTTCTATCGAAAAACCACCTATGCCATTGACCTTTTCAAACTTATACTCGCTTTGTGTTAGCAGGTATAATAAACGAGGATATTTCTTCGCCTCCAAGTTGGTGTGGAATTTTTCTCGTTCATCCTCACTTTGAGAAGCGTAATAGTCATAGAATCCTCCCCATGAACAGATAGCCTTTACCTTACCACCATCTGTATTCACCAGTGCAAAATGGGCATCATACTCATAGTCCTCATCGAATACCGTGGTGTTTTTGTCTGACTCATCATCTTTATCCAGGAAAACATCTCGAAGATTACAGCGAAGAATCAGTTCTGTGATTCCATTATGACACAAAACCGTAAAATTTTGTCCTTCTGGGATGATTTCTCCAGAAGTTGGTGTAAGAAAGGGACGTAATTTGGCATCAGGAATCAGTTCTTCCAAGCACTCCCCAAGGGCGATTTCACCTGTCGGAAAGTTCTTGGAAAGGATACGAAAGTTATTTCGCATTCTTTTGTCTATCTGATCCAAAACTTTTTGCTGCTGGGCAACAGTTTTCTCTTCTTTCTTGTTATTGTATGCCCTATCCGTCATTCTCCGATTGCGATAGACTGTCAATCTCTTTTGATAATCCAAGAAAAGATTGTGCAATGTTTTATAAGCATTCTCGGAAGGCTGTTTTGCCTGAAGATAGCCAATCATCTGATCGATGGCGCGCCACATGCCCACGGCCTCTGCTTTTGGACCCTTTGTTGCCTCATGCTCTATCTGCATATCGTATTGACGGATATTGGATACATTGAGGCAGTGGTTATTTCCAAAGCGCACAAAAAGATGACGGTCTTTCTTGCCTTTTCTCTTGATTTGTTTGACCACGCCAACCCAACCTTTCAAAGGTCCACTAAATATGCGGATGGTATCATTTTCCAAAATGAGGTCATCATATCGCTTATCAACAATACTCAATCCCTCTATGCCATCTGCCATTTTATCGCAGAAATAGATAAAATGTTCCATGTCTTCATCTGGAATCGTGGCATTTTTTATAACAGCGTCCAGGTTTAAGTCCTTGACATCCTTACAAAGAAGATGTGCAGTTGAGACAAGCTTCTTTTTCTGTAGTTCGCCTGTTTCCAAATTTCGGACTGTATCTTCATAGGCAAAATAGCCCCAATATGTCAATATTCTCTTCAAAGCTTTTACGCTGTCAGCCTTGATGAACAGCAATCCACATATCAGTGGACGAAAACGGAAACGCTCTTCTCCCTTGGTGTCGACATACTTCATCCGGCATTTTGGCAGATAGACTAACTTCACTATGCCAGAATATGTATTTTCAAGAAACTCTTTCGTTTTTTGTTCTTGAAATTTGTTTGTATTGACTATAAACCACATAATTTTTAGTGAAGAGTGAAGAGTGAAGAGTGAAAGGAACGACCAAATATCAAACGCGTTTGGCCACATGATACATCTCGGTTTCTCCTGAAAAGATTTCTCTTCCCGGATTATTGGTTTTGTGAAATGTATCACAGCATTGAAAAATCAATAGACTAACTTCCACTAATCTTCAATACTTTTATGTCTTTCAGCCTTCTGCATACATGATGCATGTAAGCCCGAGTTAAGCAAATTGTATGTCATACGCCCTGCTTATATGAAAGCCATATTTATAGTTCTATCCTATTCATTTTTCCAATCTCTATGTAAAAGATACAGAATCATACTGCAAAAATACGAAAAATATTGTAAATTAGCGAATTATGCGTGTTAAAAATTTAATATCACACCATAAAACTCAACAATCATTCGGTAATGATTTTGAACAAGCCTTAACACCCTCAGATTATCAGGAAATTACGAAGTTTTCAGTATCTCTTACATAGAGAGTCAGAAAGAAGGTATAAAAATAACATATTTTGAGGTAATAATTAGTTTTTCTACGTATAAAACAATAATTACACATCATAAAAACAAAAATTACCCCCATAAAATGCAAGTTTCATGTATCTTTGCATCAGAATTAAAACAAAGGGCGTTGTGAAACGCTAAGAATCATCTTTTACTTATACAATATATATTAGAGAATATATAAAAAGCCAGTTCCTAAGAACTGGCTTTTTTATTTTAATAGCATATCAATTTCACAAATGACATGCAGCTTTTATTATAATATAGATTAGTTGATAATTTCATCTTCCTCATCTTCATCCTCTACTACTTGATTCTCAATTTCCGCTAAAGGCAACTGACGATTTATCGCAGCATTAAAGGAAATGATAGTCTCGCTTCTGGACAAGCCTAAAGGCTGGAGCTTATCATGAATAATTTCCAGAAGATGATGATTATTGGAAGCATATATCTTGATGAACATATCCATGCCACCAGTCGTATAATGACATTCCACTACTTCTGGAATTTTTCTCAACTCAGCAACAACCTTGTCGAAATTCTCCGGATTTTTCAAATACAATCCCACGTATGCGCAGGTCTCGTAACCTATCTTCTCTGGATCTATAATAAACTGAGAGCCTTTGATAATGCCAAGGTTTGTCAATTTAGCAACACGCTGATGAATGGCTGCACCACTTACATTACAAGCTCGTGCAACCTCCAAAAATGGAATACGTGCATCCTGAGAAATTAACTTCAGAATCTTTCTGTCTAATGAATCTAATACTTGTTTTGACATAATTATAATAGTTTGAGTGCAAAGTTACTACTAAAATTTAATATTCGCAACTTTTTATGCAACTTTAATTATAATTTTTAATTATTTTCCATTATCTACAGCAGAATAATTGATTCTAAGGGCTTTTGATTGGCGTAAAGCTTGCTTAACGTCAATAATAACTCCCATTTTAGAATACTTATCCGCTTTGATTGAAACGACCATTGCCTGCAAGTCTTCAGGACTCATTCGCTTTTTCTCTGCACTTATATAATCAGAGATTTCAGAAGGAGTTATTAACTTATCATTCATCTGAACACAAGCAGAATCATTCTGAGGCTGAGTAGCAGCAGAAATAGGTCTTCCTATATAAAGATAAGTAACAGCGGACTTCTTGGTTAATCTTGTCAGTTCCTTTCCCTGTGGTACCTGAAACTTAACCTTAACCGTTTCATGCCTCATGTGAGTAACTATCATAAAGAAAAAAAGCACGGTAAATATCAAATCCGGCAATGAAGACGTATTCAAGCCAGGAACTTCATGAGAACGCCTTTTAAAACCCATACTCATTGCTTGCCTCCTTTCTCTTCAGAATGCTCTTGCTCTTCTGCCATTGCATCTACTCGCTTATCAGAGCCAACTGATGCATTCGCATAAGACTCCGTCACGCGCTGCTGGCAGTTCTTTCTAACGCTCTCCTTTTGAGAGGAGCTCAGGGCATCAAATGCCTTTCCAAAATGCTTCATAGAATATTGATTGCGTAGTTCATTATACGCCATCATGATTTGGTTTTGCATTTGAAAGTACAAGTCATAATCTGCCTCTCTGTCGCTCTCTATAGAAATGAGATGGCGATTGCCTAAACGATTGACAAAACGAATGATTTCACCTTTCAGTCGAGAAACCTCAATAGGCTTATCATTCAAGAGCAGACGATGATCGGCAGTAACATGCAAAGCCATCAAAGTATTCTTATCTACTATCGTTTCAGTCTTCAACTGTTTCTGAGGTTCAGGAGAAGGTAATAGACGAAAAAGTCCCTTGTCAACATCCATTGAAGTCGTGACAAGAAAGAATATCAGCAACATAAAAGAAATATCTGCTGTTGAAGCGGTGTTCACTCCAGGAACTTGCCTTTTATTTCGTCTAACAAACATAATTACTTTTTAAATCTTTTACGGTCTTTTCTGATATAACGTGTAGCACCAAATAAAACTGCTCCTATAGCACACAATAACAATGTGGCAGAAGACCATATAAACATATCTGATAATTTAAGCCACAACCAATCAGTAAAAGCCTGTCCATTAATCAAAATCATTCCTGAGGAACCCAAGACGAACGTTAAAACCAACAAAGCCAAAGTTCCTCCCCATGTAATCCAAACAATATTCCCTGCAGGAATACCATTCATCTTCATCTCACCCTTGGACTTTCTTTTACCTGCCCTGACAAATGAATATATTGCCAGACATAAGGCTAAGAGGAAAAATATCCACATGGTAACCAATAAAAGATTAGTAAAAAATGGAGCATTAAAATCCGGGTTCTCCTCGAAAGGCATATCATATCCTACAAAGAAGAACAGGAAAAAAGTAATCACAGCAAAACCTACCAACACATAGAATATGGACTGTGACAACTTTTCTGTTGGCCATTTCTTAATATTACTAATTTTCATCTTTATACTTTGCTATAATATCCATCAGAGAAATCGCAGATTCCTCCATCTGGCTGGTGATATGTTCGATCTTAGACAAGATATAATTATAGAAGACCTGTAAAATCAGAGCAACTATGATACCAAAAATAGTTGTCAACAAAGCGACTTTCATACCAGAAGCCACAATCGTAGGACTAATATCTCCAGCTTGCTGAATTTGATCAAAAGCCATAACCATACCAATGACGGTGCCTAAAAAGCCTAAAGAAGGAGCCATTGCAATGAAAAGGGTAATCCACGAACATCCTTTTTCCAAATTAGCAACCTGCACAGAGCCATAACTTGAAACCGAACGCTCTATATCACCCATCGTATCCTTGATGCGCAGCAGGCTCTGATAACAGATAGAGGCAACAGGTCCACGGGTATTACGACACAATTCTTTTGCGCCTTCAATATCACCCGCAGCTACTTTCACATCAAGATCAGCCATCAACTGCTTAGCGTTAATTTCAGAAAGACTCAGATAGACAATTCGCTCTATGCAGAAAGCCAAGCCAATAATTAAAGCTATGGCAACAAGCGACATAAAGCCTGCATTTCCCTCAATAAACTTAGTCTTAAGTGCTTGATGGAATCCCATCGACTCTTCTTGTGCCAATATCGGTAAAGAAGAAGTTATCATAAATATCAATATTGCGAAACGCGCAATAAATGTATATTTCTTCATATTATTTAAAATAAGATACAGCGGAAAGAGGGGGATTCGAACCCCCGAACCGGTTTTGCCGGTTACACGCTTTCCAGGCGTGCCTCTTCAGCCACTCGAGCACCTTTCCTTCATCTGCCGTCAAAGACGCTATTGAATACCAAATCAAACAATACCATGATAAACACAGCATCGCAATTCGGACTGCAAAATTATCGCTTTTCGGGCAAAATACCATAAATAACTATTCTTTTTATATTTCTTTAAGAAAATTGTCCCGTTTTTACACCAAAAACACGTTCTACGTTCTGATTAGTCACCTTTGCAACCTCTTCTTCACTGACACCATAAGCAGTTGCCAAGGTCTTCATGACTTGTACTACAAAGGCACTTTCATTACGCTTACCACGATATGGAACAGGAGCCATATAAGGACTATCTGTCTCTAAAACGATTCTTTCCAGAGGTACTGCTGCAGGAAGGTCTTCACGCAAATGACTGCTCTTGAATGTTGACACGCCACCAATACCAAGCACAAAATTATCATACTCTAATAATTCTTTAGCTTCTTGCTGGTTGCCTGTAAAACAGTGAAAGACTCCACCTGGCAGTTTATCTTTCCATTTACGTAATATATGCAACATTTCATTCTGAGCTTTACGACAATGTATCATCAGAGGAAGCCCCGTCTCGTAAGACCACTCAACTTGTTTCTCGAAAGCCTCAAGCTGTTCTTTTTCAAACTCACGACTCCAATAGAAATCAAGTCCGATTTCCCCGATTGCAATGTAATCGCTTTTATACTTAATCCCATTCAAACCATCCACAGCTGTAAGATGCTCATCCAAAATAGCCTCTATTTTTTTCAATTGTTCTTTCCAATCGGCTTTTACTTCCTCTGGATGAAGTCCTACCATAGGATATGCATAGCCAGGATATTCATGACTTAACTTCAATACAGCTTCTGATGTCTTCACATCAATAGCAGGGAGAAACATCATGCCGACCCCAGCCTCCTTTGCACGCAGAATAACTTCTGAGCGATCTTCATCAAACTCCTCACCATCAAGATGAGTATGTGTATCTACTATTTTCATATACATCAATCATTATATAAGAAATCCATATTAATAAATATGCGGTTCATGGCGCCGATAATAATATACGATGCCATATTCACGACAATGATTAAAACGGGTTGCAGGTGGTTCATTCACAAAATGATGTTCTATCTGATTCCATAAATCCAAAATCACCTCATCGACCGCAGGTCTCAACAACCTGAGTTTTTCTATCGAATCATTCACCCTATCCTGCAAAATGCGTTGCCTTTCAATGGCCTCACAATAAATATCATAATGGGTAGAGACCATGCCTATAGTAGGATTATAAATCGGTCTTCCACCTTGTTTGAGCCTGGCTTTCTCACCAGCAATAATTTTCTGTCCCCAGTCCAAAAGTCCATCTATCGTTTTGAGATGAGGAACAGCAGATGCTTTCTCGTCAAGTCCATACAGAGTAAGACAGCTTCGTTTGATTTCGCCACGTTCCACAGCTAAAAATAAGACTTGCAGGAAATGGCTTAAATACATCATCGCATTTTTCTGCAATTTATCTATCTTCCCCGTAAATCTGGTCTGAGCCTTCAAGTTGACCTTATACTGCTCTGAAGCAGTCAACAACTTATCATACGCAGGTTGCGCTTTATTGATTGTCTTCCAATCAATAAAGCGTTCCCTAACCGTATAAGTATCATTATTGTCCAAAAGCGTTTTCAATGCTTTCAGCCTTGCAGTATCAGTTTTTGGCAGTCTCCTATATGGCACTTGAATATCTCCTCTACTATTTAAAAAAGTTACTTTCAATACAAACAATCCGACGAACACCTGTTAATATTGGCGTTTCATCATTTTTTGAGCATACTTGCGCAATTCCTCTTTTTTCTCTTCAGGTACATTGACCGCGTCAAGGTATTTCTTACTTTGCGCGAAATAATAAGCAATCTTATCTTGCGCCAATTGATCGATACCTATCTCATTATAAAGACGAGTCACAGCATCTACCTTCTCATTTCTGTCAAAATCACGAGCACTAACCCAACGGGTTAATTCCTCACGCTGCGCAGCATTGGCCTTGTTGAAAGCATTAATGAGCATATAAGTTTTTTTATTAGAAGTGATGTCACCTCCTATTTCTTTACCAAAGACCTTGGAATCACCATAAACATCGAGATAATCATCCTGCAACTGGAATGCCAAGCCAATTTGTTCTCCAAACTTATAGAGATTGTCTGCATCCTCAGCACTTGCGTCTGCCAATATAGCACCTATTTTCAAAGCACAAGCCAAGAGAACACTCGTCTTGAGACGAATCATCTCTATATATTCTTCTTCCTTTACGTCATTGCGAGTTTCAAACTCCATATCATATTGCTGACCTTCACCAATTTCCAATGCAGTAACCGTAAAGAGATCCAAGATGTCTTTTAAATGTTTTGCATCACACTGCATCATACGTTGAAAGGCGAGAACCAACATAGAGTCACCAGACAAGATGGCGGTATTATCATTCCATTTTTTATGGACCGTCAAATGACCACGACGCATATCGGCATTATCCATCAAATCATCATGCAACAAAGTATAATTATGATAGGTCTCCAAAGCGCAGGCATTCATGAGGATGTCTTCCGGATTTTCCTTATAGAGATTATAAGCCAAAAGCATTAACGTAGGGCGAATACGTTTTCCTCCCATTGAGAGGACATATTTAATCGGTTCGTAAAGAGACTCAGGTTTTCTGTCGTATGACAAATGTTCCAAGAACTCATTAACCATCTTTAAAATTTCATCAGCTGTCTTCATTATATATTAAATTTATTATTAATTAATCGAACATATCTTTTTAAGATTCACGTTACAATTGAAATACCACAGGAATGGCAATCATAGTACGACAAACCTTGTTCTTATCCATTCCAGGTTTCCATTTCGGCATCATTTTCAGCACACGCATAGCCTCATTATCCAAGATAGGATTTGCCGACTTACTCACTTTCAGATTGGCCACACTACCATCCTTGTTGACGATAAAAGACACAACTACCGTTCCCTGTATTTTATTCTGTTGTGCAGAATGAGGATATTTCAAGTTTTTTGTAAGCCATTGCATAAAAACAGACCATCCTCCAGGAAATTGCGGTATTTTCTGTACAACCGTAAAATTGATTGGAGCCTCAGCCAATGCTGCAGAATTGGATTTATCTACCACATTTTCAGGCACAGCCTCTTTAATATCAGAGCCATCCACTTCCCCTTCCCCATCACCAATCACCAGTTCACTTGTAGTACTGCTGATTTTTTGAGGAGCAGTTTCTGTTTTCTCTGCAGTTTTCACCTCTTGCGTAATGGATTTAGAGACGGGCGCAGAAGGAGCTTCTGCCGATACCATATCCTTTTGTTCTGCAGGCATATTCATCTCCAAATCCTGTGCTAACTCCTCCAGATCATCAGAGTCAAGATCGGAATCAGATGCATGATTTTGATATTGCAAGCCTACAAATACGAAAGATAAAGTCATAACCATACCCAGCAAGAAAAAAGTTCCCCGCTTATTATCCAGTCGTGCACTATTAGTCTTCTTTATTTCCACTTTTAAATCTCCTCTTTTGCAGAATCTTCTACAATAAATGAAGTGTACAATCGTTATATTAAACGAAATCAATGCAAATTTACGTCTTATTATTGAAAAAAAGTGTATCTTTGCAAAATAATTAGAGAATTTAAATGAAAAAAATAGTTTTTTTCGCTCTCTTGACGCTTTTTGCATCAAAATTGCACGCCCAAGAGAGCCAAACGGGATATAATTTCCTCCGCCTACCTGTTAGTGCTCATGCTGCTGCACTTGGTGGAGATAACGTCACCTTAATAGAAGATGACGAAGCTCTCATATTCCAAAATCCTGCCTTACTTTCATCGGTAAGCGACAAGACCATTAACCTCAATTATATGAATTATATGTCAGGAGTCAATACTGCTTCTGCCTCTTTTAATCGTGTCATCAAGGAAAAAGCATCCTGGGCGGTTTCTGCCCAATACATGGATTATGGTAACATGAAGGAAACCGATGCCAACAATAACATCTTAGGCGATTTTTCTGCCAAGGACATTACCATAGCCGGTTACTTTTCATATATGTTGAGCGATAAAATTGCTGGTGGTATTGCTGCCAAATTCATCACTTCCTATATTGGCGACTACAATTCTATCGGAGTGGGTGTTGATCTCGGTATCAATTATTATGATCCCGAGCACGAATGGTCCATTTCTGCTACTGCCAAGAATTTGGGCGGACAGATAAAAGCATATCAGGATGAGTATGACAAGATGCCGATTGATTTACAAGTGGGAGTCAGCAAACGCTTTACGAATACCCCATTAAGGGTCTCTGCTACTTTAGTTAATCTCAACAATTGGGAGAATAGTTTTATCTACCATGCCGTAATCGGAGCTGAACTTTTACTTTCTGATCAGATATGGATCGGCGGAGGCTATAATTTCAGAAGAGCAAAAGAGATGAAAATAGACAGCAACTCTGAGGAGAAAGGCAGCAGCCATGGAGCAGGACTTTCCTTTGGAGGGGGTATCAATCTCAACCGTTTCCATCTGAATATTGCTTACGGAAAATATCACGTCAGCAGTAGCAGCATCATTGCCAATTTAGCATATACATTATAAGATTATAATTCAAAACAATATCATAAATATCCAATAAAATGAAGAAAATTACTATAGCTATAGATGGTTACTCTTCTTGTGGTAAGAGTACGATGGCGAAAGACCTTGCTAAAGAAATAGGTTACATATATGTTGATACAGGAGCGATGTATCGTTCGGTGGCTCTCTATGCAATGCGTCATCATCTCTTCCTGGAAGATGGAAGTGTAGATACAGACAACTTAGAAAAAGAAATGCCAAACATCCATATTTCTTTTAAACTGAATCCTGACACACAAACTCCAGACTGCTATCTCAACGGCGAATTGGTAGAAAAAGAAATCAGAACTTTAGAAGTATCCAACCATGTCAGTCCTATTGCCGCAATACCCTTCGTCAGAAAAGCCTTAGTAGCACAACAGCAAAAAATGGGAGAAGCCAAAGGCATCGTAATGGATGGTAGAGACATCGGCACTACGGTGTTTCCTCATGCCGAACTGAAAGTTTTCGTTACAGCCAGTTCACAGGTTAGAGCGCAGCGCCGCTATGATGAACTGAAAGCAAAAGGAATGGCAGCCGACTTTGACGCCATCCTTAAAAATGTAGAAGAACGAGATTATATTGATACCCATAGAGAGGTATCCCCTCTCAAGAAAGCTGATGATGCCTTGATTCTGGACAATAGCAACATGACTATTCCTCAACAAAAAGAATGGTTGATGCAGCATTACCAGACCGCTATAACACAAAAATAGCGTTAGATTTGCAAAAATCTGTTAAACGAAAAGATTTCAGCTAAACAATCATAACTTTCATTGAAAAATAGTTGGTATTTATTTTTCTTTTTAATATATTTGCAATCAAATGACAAGGTAGTAATGATATAGATTATAAATTTTGAGTTAATTACTGTTTTTTGAAGGTGGTGGGTCTTCGTGAGAAGCCTTACCACCTGTTTTTATATATGCATATTTACTCAGATTGATCGATTGCATTTTTCAAATGATTCATGATTTCTTCCATCAACCATTTTGGTGTGCTTGTAGCACCACAAATACCAACCGTCTTCACATTCTTCACCCAATCCATATTGATCTCATCAGCACTCTCTATCTGATAACTATTCGGATTCACACTTTTACATTCATTGAATAATACCTTTCCATTAGAGCTTTTACGGCCACTGACAAAAAGTATCACATCATGTTTGCTGGCAAAGTTTGCAATATTAGGCATGCGATTTGCCACTTGTCTGCAGATGGTATCAAAACTTTTAAATGTAGCTCCATCTACAATATGCTCCTGACAATAATCTATAATGCGATGAAATTCATCCAAGCTCTTAGTCGTCTGCGAATAAAGATAGATATCTTTGGAGAAATCCAACTTACCCATTTCCTGCAGTTGTTTCACCTCATCAAACTTCTCTACAACAATCGCATGGCTTTCCGTCTGACCCACCAATCCTAATACTTCAGCATGACCTTTCTTTCCAAAAATAACAATCTGAGCATCAGGATTGCTCACAAACTGCTTTTTGATACGTCTTTGAAGTTGAAGCACAACCGGACAAGTCGCATCAATAATCTCTATATTATTCTTTTCTGCAAGAGCATAAGTCTGAGGAGGTTCTCCATGCGCACGAAGAAGAACCTTTACATGATGAAGATTTTTCATTTCCTCATGATCGATGGTGAGAAGACCAGCTTCGTGAAGTCGCTCCACCTCCATACCATTATGTACGATGTCACCCAAACAATATAGTTTGACACCCTTTGCCAGTTCTTCCTCTGCTTTTTTAATGGCAGTAGTCACGCCAAAGCAAAAGCCACTGCCATTATCCATTTCTATCTGCATACCTGTTTCTTATTATTTTTTCACTTGTATTCTTACTACCACCTTCGCATGGTCAGGATCATTTGTAATCATCAGTACACGAGGAGTTCTTGAACGCTGCTTTTTGAGTATAGCTGCAATGGCAGTCACTTTCAGTTTCACAGATTCACCAGGTTTGATGGTTCGCTTTCCTAATGAAACCTGCAGTCCCTCAGTAAACATCTGCATACTTCTAATTTCCAGATTTGACTTTCCCTGATTTGTCAGGATGACTTCACCTTTCAGTTTTTTCTTGCCATTGAAACTGCCTAAATCCAAAGTTGACGTTGACAGCGCAACCTTTGGAGCTTGCGCTTTCTGACTGGAAGTCATCTCTTCAAATCCAGGTAACAAAACTGCAGAAACAGAGATTTCTTTCTCAGAAGAGATTTTATCGCCAGGTCGCTCTCCCAAATAAATACTTGTCTGGTTCAAACCGAAATCATGCAATTTCTTAGAATCAAGCGTCAGTACAACTTCTCCAGAGCGATGAGGTCCCAAGCGTGAAGGTGATACCTGTGCGGTCAGATAACTTGGCAAATGCATCACAACAGGTTCCATGGCAGATTCTGTTGGATTAAAAATATGAATACGCTGAACAGGACGGTCTCCACGATTCACATCATCAAATTCCACATCTTGGACATCAGACTTCACTGCACCTAACATATAATCATAGCTACCTGCAAAATCTGAAACTTTTTCAACAACTTTTCCCTGCATAGTCAAGAGACATGGTTCTTCTGAAGCGTTGGTATAAAGCAACAATTGCTTATTGAAAGTACCCATCTGTTTGGCATCATAAGTCATTTTGACTACGAAGCTATCACCTGCAGGAATACTTGTTTTAGGATAAGAGACATCTGTACAGCCACAACTTTTCTTCACATCATTGATAATCAAGGAACGATTACCATCATTCTTCATCTGAAACTCAGCAGTTACAGGATGCAGATAAACAATTTGTCCACAATCCACCTTTTCATTTTGCGTTGTCAGTTTCTGTGCATTGGCTGCCATCGCCACCAATGTAGTACACAGCAACACCCCTATTCTCTTATTTATATCCATCTTATTCATAATCAATTATTATATTTCTAATTTCTAATTTCTCATTGATGTACGCTTAACTTATAAGCGATATCACGTCCACAGAACTCAGGACTATAAGTGCATCGGGCAGAACAAGAACCTGCTTGATATTCACCATTTCTATCAACATAATATTCCATTTCTACAACGTGCTTACCTTTAGATAAACGATCGAAATAGAAATTTGTTGTGTCGTCTCTTGGAGAAACATAGCAACCCATGCCCCATTGATAACCGCTCTGCTGGTTTACCGGTTCCAGGCAGGCGGCACGCTTATCTTCGATTTCCACGAAATCATAATCACGGTCTGCGGTGATCATCAGCGTTACCTTTACCTTCTCGCCCACCTTAGCCAGAGACTTTTCCTTGCCCTGTGATTCGGCAGTAACAACGACACGGCGAACCTTGATGCCCGACTCAGAAGAAGCGATTTCGCTGAGCGGCTGTTTAAATTCTGCATAAACGGCACCCCAACTGGTATAGTCGCTCTTCTTGTTGATTCTCAAGGTTGATGCCTTGCCCACCTTCTCGGTCTTAATATAACCCAACATCGTAGAATCCTGCGGCATCGGAAGCTGCTTGCCATCCAGTTTCAAAACGGCATTTTCTGCCTTCTTGTTCCAGTTGCTTTCATTACCTTTCATAAAGGCATAGACAGCATCCACGGTATTTACTGGAGTATCCCAAACCTGAGTACGTTTCGACATCAAAAGCCAACGCTGCAGTTCCTCAATGGTCTGCTTGTCATTCGGCTTCAGCAGCTGCATCGCCTCTATCACAGATACCTGAGTAGGAATCTTATAGTTTCTCCAGCTATAGAGTGCCTTACGGGTATCATAATAGCGGCCCATCTCCTCACGATAAACGGCATATTCGTTCACGCTCTGCAGATATTCACCAGCTTTTTTGCGATAAGCAGCATTCTGCTGGCTGTTCTTGGCGAGCACCACGGCTGCACGTGCTTTACCATAGATGGTGAAATCACTGGTCATCTTCGACATTTTATCCAGCAGATAAGCCTGGTCCTGTTCGAAATTCTCCTTCATCTTTCTGCCATCCATTGAGAGAATGTAGAGATAATGCAGCGCCTGTTCACTTGGACTTACCTTGTGCTTCTTCTCCTCCATCTTCTTCATCTCTCTAACTTCACGAGCTGTCTGCCAGGAGAGATAATTGATGGCAGAAGTCAGCATTTTAGAGATTGACTTTTGCGTGCCGGCGATGGCATTCAGACGAACCATCATCTCGGCTACAGCCGTAGTCATATATCTGCTGCCCTTCATTCCCTTCCACCAGGAGAAGGAACCATCGTTATTCTGCAACTTCCTCAGTTTCTCCACCTGATTTTGCAGACGGCTGGTTTCCAGAGATAGATTTTTCTGGATATAAGTGGTGATGGTATTGGCATAGATGGCAGACATCAGCGAGATGGCGTCCTCATCATCCGGATTGCTGATGGCAGGCAACGCCTTGATCATCAGCCAACTTGGATTGTTGGTATATTCCACGGTGACCTTTGCCTCCTCTGTTCCCTTTGCCTGCTTGCCCTCCTTGTCCAGGAAGAGTTTGCTCAGGTCGAAACTCTGTTCGCCCTGCTGATGCAAGGTGATAGGCAGCGTATTCACTACGAGTTCACGATCACTCAAGACCGGCAGATAGTGCTGTTCGCCATCGCTGTATCCGTTTCCGGCAGCCACCACCTTATTAATATATACACCCTCTTTCAGACCTTGAACATCGAAAGAAACGGTAGCAGAACCCTCAGCATTGATGCTGTAGTTCTGCGTTTTCTGCCAAACCACCTTCTGGTTTTCAGCATCCAAAATCTGCATACGGGCATTTCCGCTCACCTTCTTATCAGATGTATTGAAGAGTTTCACCACGATAGAACTCTTGTCTCCCTCACGCAGGAATCGAGGCATGTTAGGCTGCACCATCACGGTCTTTTGAGCCACAGCCTCATCCACCAGCAAACCGTTGCGCATTTCCTTGTCATGAGCCAATCCCATGAACTTCCAGGTGGTCACGCTTTCCGGCAAGGTAAATCTGATGGCTACGTTGCCATTGTTGTCGCTCTCCAAGGCAGGATAGAAGAAGGCAGTCTCGTTCAGGTTTTCACGCACCTGCACATTGTCAAGGTACTGTCCTACGTCTGAGCCAGAACCACCTACAAACTGCGGCATCTCCTCTACTACATCAAAAACCTTGTTGGCAGATGGAGCAGCCGCTGCAACACGGTTCATATTACTCCCACGAGTTTTCATGCCCCTCCCTTCTTCCTTAACCAGCTCGTCTTTCTTTATACGAACAGACTCTACGGTTCCGCCAAGAGAACGTTCCAACTTGCTCAGCTCCACCGCTTGCATATAAGCATAATAGCTAAAGAATTTACCATCAAACTTATCCACATCCAGTCCCTTCTCGTCATAATACTTGGTAGGATAAACGCCATTCAAGTAAAATGAACGGAAACTGAGGTTGTGCTTCCAGTAGCAGTTTGGCAAACTCTGATAGAAGCCCAGGGAGAAATTCCAGAAATGCGGGGCTATCTGGTCGAGCGACTTGTCATAGAGTACGCTCATCAACTGCGCCTTGGCTGGCTTGCCGTCAGGGGTGGTAATCTTCAGCGTCCACTCCTCCTTCTGTCCAGGGGTCAGACGGTTGCGGAAGGTATTCCAGGCGATGTTCAGTTTCTTCTCAGGCAAAGGACGGGCGATGCTCATCATTCGGGTATAGCACTTACCTTGCTTCACGAAACTATAGTTCAGTACGATGCCCGACGCATATTCCTCCTTGTAGGTGAAAGGCAGAGTCACGATACTGTCGCCCAACTCCCAGGCACCCTTCTCCAGCAGTTTGTTGCCGGCGATGATGGAATATACGATGTGTGCTCCGTTCTCCGAAGAGCCCAGCTGGATATAGACAGGCTTGCCATCACGAGGGAAAGTCTTCGCCGTCTGATAATACCATTCGGTAGTTGGCTCCACCGGATGGGTATCCTTCATACTGAAGAGCGTGAACTTCTGCTGCAGGGTATCCTGTCCGCAGATTACCTCCAGCTGATGAACGCCAGATTTCCAAACGAGGGAAGAAGAGGCTGAAGAAGCATATTCCTTGATAGAAACCGGTACATTCGCCTCGGCATCCTTCCATTCGCCTTCATCAATGCGATATTTCAACCTGCTCGAAATCGGCATACCACTGGCATTGCGGTAAGCGAAGGTCACCGTCTTCAGACTGTCTGTTTCGATACGCTTAGGAAGATTCACCGTGAGGATGGTTGGCTTGGTGCCCAAAGGCAGACTCATCACGCCCTCATGGCTCTCACCACTGATGTCGGTAACGATGGCTGAGACCTCGAAGTTGAAGAAACGGGCTTGGCGCAAGAAATCGCTCATATCAGCCTCGTCTTTTCCTGACAAGGAAGCCTCCAGCGGAATCTCTACGTCGAAGGTTCCGTCCTCACGGGTCACGCAACTGTCGGTCTTCACCAACTGTCCGGCAGAGCCTGCACCCCACCACCAGAGCTGATTTCTGCGGGTCACCTGATACTCCACCTTGGCACCCTGCACAGGCACACCAGCATAGGTCTTGGCTGAAGCTTTCACCACCACGGTGTCGCCCCAGTTATATTTCTCATTCACCTTCGGGAAGGTAATCTCGAAGGTTGGACGCTTGTATTCCTCAACTCTGAAATATTCGCTTGCTGTACCATTCACGGAGATGGAATACTGTCCTGTCTTTCCCTCCTTCGGGAGTTCGAAATCTACCGAAGCCGTACCATATTCATCGGTCGTAACCTTCTGTTCTGCCACCTGATTCCAGTTGGCATCACTCAGGACAAACTTCAGTTCCATACTCTTTCCTGGCACGCTGGCATCCAACCCCTTCTTGACAGTATAGAAAATGGCTGAGGCATGTACCTTCTGCCCCGGGCGATAGATGGCACGATCGGTATAAACCTGATATTTAGTCTCGTTATCCTTCTTCTCATAATAGCGGGTACGGCTGAGATAGATGTACTTGGCTGGCGTAAACTTGTCATTGTTGGTAGAAACCAATACCTCTCCATCCACATTCTTGAAGTAAGCCTCACCGTTCTCATCTGTTGTCAAGCGGGCATGAACTATTCGCTTGTCCTTCTTCGTCTTGAAATCATACCGCTGGTCGTAGAGTTCTATCTTCGCCCCAGCGACAGGCTGCCCATCTGTAGCATTCACCACCACATAGCGATGTTTATCATCCGGCAACTGCTGGATCATCACCGCCAGATTGCTGACATAGAAGAGTTCTCGCTGCGGAGCGATGCCGGTATTATCCGAAGTCACCTCCATCAGATAGGCACCCAGCGGCAGATTGCCACCGATTTCGATGGAATCCTTTACCTCTTCGTAATCCGGGCGACCATAGTAGTTGCGGCTGAAATCCTTCTGATGCAGCTTCGTAGTCTTCTTCAGGAGCATCTTATAGGTAGCCTCATCCTGCGCATTATAATCGTTATCTGCCGTAATATTGAGGCGGGAGATGCTGATTTTCAAGTTCTGAAGATTGCGCACATTCAGATGCGCCCAAGCCTTCTCCCCAGGTCGCAATACCTGCGGCATATCCTTCACCTGGAACATCGGTTCGGTGAGTCTTTTCTGTGCATTCCTAAGCACATTCATTCTCGACCATCCACCCCAGTGGCTCAAAGCATAGTTGATATAGTTGAGCTTATCCTGCGGTTTGGCATCGGTAGCACCTTCCATGAAGCGGAAATGCTCCACAGCAAGTTCACCAGCCTCCGGAATATCCTGATATACATGGATGAGCGAGTCGATGGTTCTGAGATACTTCGATTTCTTCACCTCTCTTACATCATCCTGATGGTATTTCTCGATAAGTTTGTAGGCACAGAGACAAGCCGCACCCCGATTTCCCACCTTATTATAATAGGTGTACAGCTGCAGATACGCCTCCTTGCTGTCTGCCTCAAAACCGATGAGATGAAGCAAATCATTCTTGAAGGAACTTCCGTCCACCCCTTTTAGAGTCAGCGGCACATACTCAGTAGAAGCATGCTTGGCAAGAAGCTCTGGGTACGCCATCGCTTTCTTGAAGAACTCCTGGCTCTTCTTCAGGTTTACCTTTCGCTGACTTTGATAATAAGAAGCATCCTCCCTTTGTTCCAAAGAAGCCTCATCCACTTCTATTCCATACGGATTATCATGATATACCTTGCCGAGCACAGCATATCTCACCGCTTTCAGCATCGGGTCATTTGTCTTCAAAGCTTCAGCCTCCATCCGCTTCACATTCGGCGTCAGTGAGTCTGCAGAAATCTCTTTCCAGAGCATCACCTGCCTCATCTCAGCCGCCAGCAGCTGACCGTAGTCTTTAGCCGCAGAAGCCTTGGAGATGATTTTCTGCATCACCCCAATTTCGCTCTTCGGCTGGTCCTTTTGAGCGATGATGTCAGCTTGCTTCCACAAGTTGTCATAAGTTTGAGCCGTAGTTTGCATCATGGCAAACACAGCTATGATAAGTGTTATAATGTTTCTTTTCATAAGCCAAGTGCACATTATGTTAACAATTGTCAGATTTCTAACCTATTCTAATTGCAAAAATACAAAAAATATCCGTTATCTAACCTTATAACTGAAAGTTTTTGCTATCTTTGCACCAAAATAATGTTATTTACTAAATTAAGCATTCATTATATAATACTAAATTAAGTAATTAGAATACGGAATCAACACTTCAATACAAGAATAAATAACAATATAAATACTAAAAAGACAATGGCAGAGAAAAAGTATGGTCATTTTGATGATGCCAATCGCGAGTACGTGATTACAGATCCAAAGACTCCATGGCCTTGGATCAACTATTTGGGTAACGAGGATTTCTTCTCGCTCATCTCCAATACAGCAGGTGGTTATTCTTTCTATAAGGATGCCAAGTTCCGTCGCATCACCCGTTATCGCTACAATGGGGTTCCGATGGATAATGGCGGACGTTACTTCTACATCAAGGAAGGCGATACCGTCTGGAATCCTGGTTGGAAACCTTGTAAAACCCCACTCGACAGCTACGAGTGCCGCCATGGTATGAATTATACCCGTATCACGAGTAGCAAAAATGGTGTGGAGGCAAGTGTACTCTTCTTCGTTCCTCTCCACACTTGGGCTGAGGTACAGAAGATGACGCTCAAAAATAATTCCAAAGAAGTGAAATCTCTCAAGGTATTCTCTTTTGCAGAATGGTGCTTGTGGAATGCAGCCACTGACATGGAAAACTTCCAGCGCAATTTCTCTACAGGAGAAGTTGAGGTAGAAGGTTCTACAATCTACCACAAGACGGAATATCGCGAACGCAGAAATCACTATACTTTCTACACCGTGAATACCGAGATTCAGGGCTACGATACCGACCGCGAAAGTTTTATCGGTCTCTATAATGAGTTTGCAGACCCAGAAGCAGTCATGGAAGGAAAACCTCGCAACAGTTTCGCTCATGGCTGGAGCCCTATCGCATCACATTATATCGAAGTTACCCTGCAACCGGGAGAAAGCCGCGACCTGATTTTCCTCTTGGGATACGTGGAGAACGAGCAGGACAAGAAATTCGTAGCCAAGAAAGTAATCAATAAGGAAAAGGCACACGAACTGATGGCTAAGTTCGATACCACCGAAAAAGTGGATGCAGCCTTTGCTGAACTCAACCAGTACTGGGATAACCTGCTCAATATCTTCACCGTAAAGAGCGGTAACGACAAGCTCGACCGCATGGTGAACATTTGGAACCAGTATCAGTGCATGATTACCTTCTGCATGTCACGTTCAGCAAGCTTCTTCGAGAGCGGTATCGGCAGAGGCATGGGCTTCCGTGATTCCAATCAGGACCTGGTAGGCTTCGTTCATCAGATACCTACTCGTGCCCGTCAGCGCATCATCGATATCGCCAGCACCCAGTTCCCAGACGGTGGCTGCTATCATCAATATCAGCCTTTGACCAAACGAGGCAACAATGATATCGGTGGTGGTTTCAACGACGATCCTTGCTGGCTGATTTTCGGTACTGTAGCATATATCAAGGAGACTGGTGATTTCTCTATTCTTTCAGAGCAGGTACCTTTCGACAACCAGCCTGGTAGCGAGGTAAGCCTTTTCGAACACTTGAAGATCAGCATGAATCATGTTATCAATAATCTCGGTCCTCACAAGTTGCCTCTCATCGGAAGAGCTGACTGGAACGACTGTCTCAACCTCAACTGCTTCTCTTGGGATCCAAACGAGAGTTTCCAGACTACAGAGAATAAGGGTGAAGGTTCCAAGGCAGAGAGTCTGATGATTGCCGGACTCTTCGTAGTAACCGGAAAGGACTACGTGGCTCTGTGCAAGCAGCTTGCCAAGGAAGCCGTGAACAGCCATGAAGGCACTATCGCCGGACTTGCCGAGGAAGATTATCTCGTAGAAGCCGAGCGCATGCAGCAGGCGGTGGATGCGATGAGCGAAGCCGTAAAGCAACATGGTTGGGATGGCGAATGGTTCCTCCGTGCCTATGATTTCTTCGGAAACAAGATAGGTAGCGATGAGAACGAGGAAGGCAAAATCTTCATCGAGAGCCAGGGCTGGTGTACGATGGCTGGTATCGGTCTGGAAGACGGACTCTGCGACAAAGCTTTGGATAGTGCCAAGGAGCGATTGGAATGCGAGCATGGTATGGTGCTCAACAACCCTGCCTATACAACCTATCATGTAGAAATGGGCGAGATTTCTTCTTACCCAGAGGGTTACAAGGAAAATGCCGGAATTTTCTGCCACAACAATCCATGGGTCATCATTGGCGAAACGGTAGCCGGACGTGGCAACGATGCTTGGAAGCACTACACCAAGATACTTCCAAGTTATGTAGAGGAGAAATGTCAGACCTTGCACAAGGTGGAACCATACGTAAATTGCCAGATGGTAGCTGGTAAGGATGCAGCCAAACCAGGCGAGGGCAAGAACTCATGGTTGACGGGTACTGCCGCATGGATGTGGTACACCGTGAGCGAGTTCATTCTGGGCATCAAACCAGACTACGAGGGCTTGAATATCGACCCTTGCCTGCCAAGCACGGCCAAGGAGTATGAGGTGACCCGCAAGTTCCGTGGCGGTGAGTATCATATCACCGTGAAAAACCCAGAGGGCAAGGAGAAGGGAGTGAAGCAAATCATCGTAGATGGCAAACCTATTGAGGGTTGCGTCATCCCTTGTCAAGCAGGCAAACACGAGTTAATCGTAGAGATGTAAATTGCCCAAAACTCATAAATACATATAAAATCGGCAAAATAAGCAAACGTTTATTTTGCCGATTTTCTTATTTTTTATACCTTTGCGGCAAATTAGAAATAAAAAATGAGATGAAGAAGATTTTATACTTTGTAGCAGTCCTAACTGCCACCGCCTTTATCACAACAACAAATACAAGTTGCAAGTATGCTCCCGACCAGCATGATGGCGACACGGTAGCTGCAAGCGAATTTTATCCAGAGGACACAACTGCCGCTCATGCCAAGAAGATGGCGAAGATAGCAGCCATAAAAGCAAGCAAGGATAGTGTAGGCATATATTATGTAGGAAGCGGTTCCACCAAAGACCAGATTCAGCTTGTCTCCTACCCTTCCCGTCGTGACACCTTGTTATATAGTAAGACCCGGCACGTAAAAGTAAAGGGAAGTGCAGACATCGACCACGTGGTTCGTGTGGATTTCTATCTGCTTAATGGCAAGGATTCGCTTGTGAAATACGTGGAGGAAGTGGATTTGAAGGAGCATCTCTAAGAGATAGCTTCATCGTTCTCATATCATCATATCTTGCCTATTTCTATAAAAAACATATAAAATCGGCAGAATAAGCTATGGTATATTTTGCCGGAACAATTCTTTTTTGTATCTTTGCGGCAACTTTAAACAAAAGATATAGTATGATTGTAGGAAGAAAAGAAGAAATCGCAGAACTTGAAAAGTTGTACCATAGCGACCGTCCCGAGTTCGTTGCCATATATGGACGCCGACGTGTTGGCAAGACTTTTCTTATCAAACAAGCACTGAAAGGACGCATTACCTTTCAGCATACAGGCGTATCACCAGTTGACCAAGACAATGAAAAAAGTCGCATGAAGACTCAATTGGAAAGTTTCTATTACGCCTTGCTCAACCAAGGCCTGGAAGGATACAAAGCACCCAAAACATGGATGGAGGCATTTTTCCTACTCGAACAACTCTTGCAGAATCTTGACAATGGTGAGCGGCAAGTAGTATTCATAGACGAGTTACCTTGGATGGATACCCCACGCTCTGGTTTCCTTCCAGCCTTTGAGAACTTTTGGAATGGCTGGTGTAGTGGCAGGGACAATATCATGTTAATCGTTTGCGGTAGCGCAACCTCTTGGATTCTTAGCAATCTCTCTAAAAACAAGGGTGGGCTATATGGACGCTTAACTGCAGAAATCAAACTGTCCCCTTTCACATTGAAAGAATGTGCCATGTACTTTGAACATGCCAATATACAGATGAGCCAGTATGACATATTGCAAAGTTACATGGTTTTCGGTGGAATACCTTATTATATTAGCTACTTCCAAAAAGGATTGAGTTTTGAACAGAATACAGACAAGATTCTCTTTGGTAACAAACCGAGACTAAAGGATGAGTTCAACCGATTATTTGCTGCTATCTTCAATAATCCAGAAGATAGCAAAAAGATTGTACGCTTATTGGCAACTCGGCACAGTGGGTTTACCCGAGAAGAAATCAGCAAAGCTACAGGATTGCCTTTAGGTGGTGGCTTGAGCAAGACTTTAGCAGCTTTGGTTGAAAGCGATTTCATTACATGTTATTCCCCATATGGTATGCCGAAAAGTACAATCTGTTACAAACTGATAGACAACTTCTGTCTATTCTGGCTAAAATATGTAGAAGAAAACAGCAAGGATGCAGGATTCATCAGTGATAATATGACTTCCGACATCTTGAAGGCATGGCATGGTGTTGCCTTCGAGGAAGTTTGCTGGCAACACATCCAGCAAATCAAACGAGCCTTGGAAATCGGTGGTGTCAAATCATCACTCTCAGCTTGGAATGTAAGAGGAGACGAAAATCAAGATGGCACTCAAATAGACCTCTTGATTATCAGAAACGACAATGTGGTGAACTTATGTGAAATGAAGTTTGCCAGTTCCCCTTACACCATCAGCAAGGAAGAGGAAATACGCTTGCGCCATCGCATAGAAGCACTCAAAGCCACTCTTTCTCCCAAGCAAACCATTCACCTCACTATGATTACCACCTATGGTGTTGCTTATGGCAAGCATAGTGGCATTGTACAAAAAGAGGTTACTATGGATAGTCTATTTGAATAGAATCGAAACGATAATCCTTATTGATGGCAAACTCTCCTTCCGAGAATTTCATTCCACATAGATTGATGGTGTTGTCGCCACGCTCTATCACCATATCTATCTGAGCGGCCCGCTTATCAGCCTCCCCCACTACTCCTACTCCGCCATGAATATAAATTGGTGGATACACCAGCTATACCCAACCGCTGCTTGACCTGAGAGTCATGTAAAGCTCTGCCATCTCGTATTTTGACCGCATCATCCCCTTGGTCTTCAGAAACGCTTCCGATTCTCCAAGAGAAAAAGGTTGCAGGAATAGACGATGGGTAAGACGACCATAAAGTCCACCATGATTATTGATGAGTTTGTCCATCATCCAGGAAGTGGCAGAGCCACAGACTATCAGAACGATGTCGCGACGTGCCGAAGCCCATCCATTCCAGAAGTGCTCCAAGGCAGAGATAAAACAAAGATAGCAAGAAAAAGCAATTATTGGCTATATCTTACACAGTTTTAAGCCAATAATACATATTTTTAAACATTATTGGCTAAATTCCACATTCCTTTCAGCCAATAATGCATATTTTTCTGAAAGAGCAAAAGTATTTAAAGGATCATGCTGCAAAGATACATCTTATTTTCAAAAGTCCAAACGAAAATAAGCAAAATCAAGCATTTCCAAACCAAAAATTCCATTTTTTAGATGCAGATCCAAACCAAAAATTATCATTTTCATTGCATTTCCAAACCAAAAAGAACTCTGCTTCGATGCATATCCAAACCAAAAGCCTATACTTGGGCTATTACTACTATAGCAAAAAAGGTGGGTGTACTACAGAATACCATAATACACCCACCGCTTACATTAAATTTATCTTACAATAATCTTTTTCCCATTGTGAATATATACACCAGGAATATTTGGCTTAACAAATAGCTTAACACCCTGTAACGTGTACCATACACTCTTCTTTTCCACATTTATATTAGAAATACTCGTAGAAACATTTTCCTCCACAATGTGAGTAAAGTATTTCCATACCTCAGAATTAGCATAAGATTGCTTAGTGCCAACAGGAACATAGAGAATGCAATTGTCGTAATCAACAGCACCATTAAAAATGCCTTCATCGACAACATAAGGAATGGACGAACGGCAATGTATCTCCCGAATTCCTCTATCACAGTTAAACATCCAATTATGTGCAAACTCAACATCAGCAACTGGCAATGTGACATTACATAAGTTTATACTTGCTCCAAAAGCCTCATGTCCGCATTTCTTCACATTGTCACCGATAACGAGTTCTTTCAGGTAATAGCAGGCATACATAGCCAGCCCGTCAACTTCAGTCACAGGAAGACCATTAACGGTTGCAGGTATTTCCACTTTTCCTTGATAAGGATTGTAGCCCCTTACCACCTTCAGTGCAGAGCCATCGTCGGTATATTTATAGTAGATACCATCAATATACATCAAGCCCTCATCGTCACTGATTGCACAGACATCCAATGTGTCCGTAGCTGCCGCATATTCATTATTTCCGTCTTGAATAGCAACCAACATATAAGTACCCTCTTCTGGGAATGTTATGTTATTGCCTTCTATCTGAGGAACTTGATAAGCAGTTTCCACTCTTGGTACCAGAGCGTACGAATATCTTACAGGAAGACCAGAAGATGCGGTTGCATTCATTTCTATAGTAGAGCCGACCTTAGCTTTTATCTCTTGGTCCCAAGTGATTGTTTGCTTCTTTAACTCTCTCTTTAGAACCGTAAGAGTTCCAGCAACGTAGCTAATAGCATTGTAATTATCTGCCTCTACACCATATACGTTAATTGGATATTCACCAGGAGCACTTGCTTCATTTGCATCACAAGAGAAGACTGGTTGCTTGGTCAAAACAGACACATCCTCACCATTCTTGAAGCCACTGTAACTTGCCGTAAACTCAGGAAGTTTATCTCCTTGCGTAATGGTATAATTTTCAGCAGTTACAACTAATGGTGCTTTTGTCACCGTCAAAGTACCTGGGACAAATGTCACATAATAGTTTTTAATCGTTCCCTTGTTTATCTCAATCTCATAAGTTCCTACTTTTGAATTTTTATCAGCAGTGCAGATTATTTCTGGTTCACCTATAAGAGCAGCACCCTCTGTCTCAAATTCAAGTGTAGGATTATCATCCCCATACTCTCGAGAACAATTTCTCACCTTGATTGTAGCAGGAGACATATCCATTTCTACAATATGACCTGCAAAATAATCCCAACCAGGAGCTGTCTCGTAGGCAGACTTTGAGCCAAGAGGGACATAGAGCGTAACACCTTCTGGAAGGCTCTCAAATGTACTATTAGGACTATCACATATAGCAGGAACAGGATTAAGACTTACGATAGTCTCCAATCTATGAGATACCGCCCAAAAAGCAAGATACTTCAATCGTTCCAACCCAGAACCTAAGACTACCGTTTTTACATTATGGCAATCTGTCATAGCAGCCTCCCCTAAAACCTTAACTGTATTTGGAATTACAATTTCATGCAACCCATAACACCATCTCATTGAATGAGAACTTGTATATTCAAGCCCTTCATTCAACTTCAATGAAGTGACATTTTCTGCCCAAACCAAAGCACCACCTCCTAAACCTATTACATTATAGGAAATTCCCTCATTTTTAACAACAGACGGAATTTCTATATCACCAGAGAGTTTATCTTTATTACTCCATCCTTCAACATAATCTTCTTTATTCTCCATCTCAACATTGAAAGGATACACACTCGTCACCTTAAATATCATAGGCAAATTTTCCTCACCATTGTTGATGATATTGGCTGTAATAATATCACCTACCTTCACGATGTTAGGATATTCTGCATCATGATATTCCGCAGAGGACACTTCTGACTCTGCATCACCATTGACAGCTATCGCCTTGATTTCACAAGATGCATACAGATTAATAGGTTCTGTATATTTTCTTGCGTTCTCATTAGGTTCAGTTCCATCCAAAGTATAGTATATGACTGCATTATCTGTCTCTGTTGTGATGCGCAACGTTGCTTCGTCTGTTGAGATTATCGGCTTCGGCATACCTGTCACAGTCAACACACCTTGCTTATAACTGATTTTGTAATTCTCAGCATCGGCACCGCTGATTGTAACGGCATACTCTGCTGGAGC
>NZ_QTXV01000031.1:0-40018 GCF_003461825.1 Prevotella sp. AM42-24
TTAAAAGGGGTGCGTCACAGACTTATGACACACCCTCTTTTCTTTTTCTATTTAGATATATATTTCCGACCATTGCGGATGACAAGACCATGATAGCTACCATCCACACGCAGTCCGTTCATATTGTATATCGCAGCTTTCGCAGGCTGCGGCTTTGACGTAACTACTGCACTGATGCCAGTGAGCACTTTCTGTGTGATATCCTCGAAACGGCCATTCTTCTTCTCCTTATGCTCATTCTCTGGAGCTTGATAGAAGCGATAATAGATATCGCGAGACACATTCAAGATATCCTCCGTCTGCGTTTCCTGGTCACCATAGCTGAAGATGATATTGGTTCCATAAGGCAAAGAAATATGATAGAAGAGTTTGCCACCTATCATCCTGGTATCGGTCAGTTGATTGCCTGGCCATCCTCCGTTGTTTCCTTCACCCCAAGCAAAGAGGTAAGGCACACGATCCTCGTCGCAAGTCACATAGATGTTCATCTTGTCAGAAGGAGCCTCGCCACCACCCCATTGCTCAACAAGCCATGTGGCTTTTTGGCGCATATAGTTCTTAAAAACGGCAGCCTTGGCCAGTTCATCTTGGTTCTTGGCGACATTGCTGCTATTCTTCCAACATAGATAGTCGTTAGCTGCAGCATCGGAAATCTTTGCCGCCACACCATCAATATAAGCGTTCATCTCTGCATATTGATTGGCATAAAACTCCTGCCAGACCTCCTTCACCTTGTCGCGGAAGTGCTTAAAATTCCAGGCACGATCAATGATAAACTGCTCAAACTTATCTCCCTGGAAGATAAAATGACGGAAATTGGTTTCATTATAAGCATTACCAAAGTCCCATACAGGGCCAAAAGTCCACTTGGTATCTGCACCTTTTTCCTTGTAGAGATAGCAACTGCCATGAAATCCCTCCTCATCTTGCAACAGCTCACGCACGATATACACCTTTGCCAAAGACTCGATGTCTACATACTTTTCCCATTCCGTATCGTTTTCATTTTTGCTACAGATAGCCTTGGCGATGGCATTCCACTGTGTCTGCAAATAGTTTTCTTGCTCTGCGGAGAGCACCTCTGGGGTATGATAAGTAAGCACCATGTTCTGGCTGCCCAACTTCACATTGATATGAGGATCTGTATCATAATTGTCTATCTCCACGAGCCATCCGCCCGTGATAGCCTCAGGATCAGTCGCCTTGTCAGCCTGCTCTACGATGTTAACTCGTTTTTTATCAACACGTATCTTTTCGGTTACGAAATACAAGCCCTGATATTTTCCATTGAGCACCAATTCAACAGGTTGTGAATCTGTGGTATAAGGCAAGCCCACACGACGGCTCAATTCATAGCCTACCAGATTGCGGAGAAAACCCAAATTATCATCGGCACCAGCCATGAGCACGAAGTGCTTGCTCTGCTCCATACCCACAGGGTTCACCTTACTATTAAACTTCAAGCGATAAGGTTTCTTGTCAAACCCTTCCCACGTCCAGTTACCACGTCCTTTAATTATCAAGGTTTCTGGTTTATCTGCAGAAGCCATATTCTCATACCCCTCCAATCCCAAGGCATCAATATAAGCCGTGGCTGACACATAAGTTTCTTTGGAAGTGATAGGCTGTGCATCCTGAGTGTTAACATACATGACGGGTAAAGTCCCCGATGGTTTCAAAGCTGACGTCATGGTTGGATCTGTTGCGGCATGGACAGCAGACAGACTGCCCAAGTTGCACATCACAACGAGCAGCAATAACAGTATTTTTTCTTTACTAAACATAAATATAAGTCTAATGATTCAAAATTTCAAGTTATAACAAGTTATTAGAAGCAGAAAGAGAAGGCGCATCATTGCCTGATGAAGTTGCGCCTTCACTCACATATATATATTGAAAAATCAGCATAAGCACACTTACGCCTTGGCCTAGATCTCTATCTGTGGAACATCCTTGAGGAATTTTTCTATTTCTTCATCGCTGACAGAATAGTTTTGCAAGTCACCATTGATATAACTGTCGTATGAAGGCATATCAATAAGACCATGTCCTGAAAGACAGAAGAGAATAACCTTCTTCTCGCCTTTCTCCTTAGCCTTGAGCGCCTCGCGAATAGTAGCAGCAATCGCATGACAGCTCTCTGGCGCAGGAATGATACCCTCGGTACGAGCAAAGAGCATACCAGCCTTGAATGACTCCAACTGTGGAATATCTACACCATGCATATATCCGTCCTTAATCAACTGAGAAATAATCATACCGGCACCATGATAACGCAAACCGCCAGCATGGATATTCGCAGGCTTGAAATCATGACCTAAGGTGTACATTGGAAGCAATGGTGTATAACCAGCCTCATCACCAAAGTCGTATTCAAACTTACCACGAGTCAACTTAGGGCAGCTTTCAGGTTCTGCTGCAATAAATTCAGTATTCTTTCCATCCTTAATCTTATGACGCATGAAAGGGAAGGCGATTCCACCAAAGTTACTGCCACCACCAAAACAAGCTATCACAGTATCAGGATACTCACCAGCCATAGCCATCTGCTTTTCTGCCTCCAGACCAATGACTGTCTGATGAAGAGCCACGTGATTTAACACAGAACCTAAAGTATATTTACAACCAGGAGTTGTTGTAGCCAACTCTACAGCCTCACTGATGGCAGTACCTAATGAACCTGGATGATGAGGATCACGGGTAATGATGTTTTTACCAGCTCTTGTACTCATAGAAGGAGAGCCCTCTACTGTAGCACCAAAGGTACGCATAATACTGGAACGATATGGTTTTTGCTGCATGGTAATCTTTACCTGATAAACAGCCGCTTCCAATCCATAGAGCTTAGCTGCATAAGACAAGGCTGCACCCCACTGACCAGCACCCGTTTCCGTTGTGACATTCGTATCACCCTCTTGCTTACAATAGTAGCACTGAGGAAGAGCAGAATTAATCTTATGTGAACCTAAAGGATTGGTACTCTCATTTTTGAAATAGATATGAGCAGGAGTACCTAAAGCCTCTTCCAAAGCATAAGCACGAACCAAAGGAGTAGAACGATAGAAAGTATATTTTTCCAATACGTCTTCAGGAATATCTATCCACGCATGCTCCTGATCCAATTCCTGCTTGGAACATTCCTTATTAAATATATGTGAAAGATCATCAGCATTGAGAGGCTGGTGAGTCTGAGGATTCAATGGAGGCAATGGCTTATTAGGCATATCTGCCTGAATATTATACCACTGTGTTGGGAGTTCACTCTCCTGCAAAATAAATTTCTTCTGTCTCATGTGATATCATTTTTATATTAATTATTATGTCTTTTCTTACATTTTGTTAATAGATAAATTCATTTTGCGACAAAATTACAAAAAACATTTGAGATAAAAGAAAAAACGGCAATATTTTTGCTTTTTATCTGAAAAATATCGTAAAACGGCTGGAAATCAGTTAAAACAAGAGGCGTTGTAAACGCTATTCATCATCTTTTACTTATACAAAAAACTACAAAATTCATACAAACGATAAATTTACGCCCCGTTTATTGCTCAATATCATTCAATATAGATACAGCTTGCTCTACACTCCTGATACCAGAAATACGCAAGTAGCGCTTGTTGCTTTTCTCTTTCAAGTTGCACATCCTCACATGTTTGGTTACATAATCCAACACCTTAGAGAACATGATACTTCTATAAAAAGGACTCTGCACATTGCTCACAAACTGTAATTGAAGAACATTTTGCTTCAGCATAATCTTCTCGCATCCCATACGCTTACCTAATCTACGCAGGGTGACCACATGCATCAGTTCTTCGCCCTCATGAGGCACAGGACCGAAACGGTCAATCAATCGCTTTTTATAAGCAGCCAGATCATCATCATTCTCTATACAATCCAACTCCCGATATAAAAGCATTCGTTCACTACTACCAGGAACATACGAATCAGGGAAATACATCTCCAAGTCGCTCTCCACAGAACAGTCATCTACAAAGTCGTCACCCGTGAGCACCTTACCTTGATCCAAGTCTTCCTGATACAAATCATTGAATTCTTCATTCTTCAACTCGGTCACAGCCTGCGACAAGATCTTCTGATAGGTTTCATATCCCAAATCTTCCATGAAACCACTCTGTTCTGAACCCAACAAGTTACCTGCTCCACGAATATCTAAATCCTGCATGGCAAGATTAAATCCACTTCCCAAGTCACTGAAAGTTTCCAACGCCTCCAAACGTCTCCGAGCCTCAATTGTCAGTACGCTTTTAGGGGGTGCCAACAAATAGCAAAACGCCTTTTTGTTACTTCTGCCAACTCGTCCTCTCATCTGGTGCAGATCACTTAAGCCGAAATGATGCGCATCATTGATAATGATCGTATTGGCATTGGAAATATCGATACCATTTTCCACAATGGTTGTAGAAAGCAGCACATCATAGTCATAGTTGATAAAGCCCATGATAATCTTTTCCAACTCCTCAGGCTTCATCTGACCATGTCCGATGACAACTCGACAATCAGGTACATGTTTCTCTATCAGGAGTTTAATCTCCTGAAGTTTGGAAATCCGATCATTGACAAAATACACCTGTCCATTACGACTCATTTCAAAATTGATGGCATCAGCAATCACTTCAGAAGAAAAACTGGTCAGCTCCGTATGGATCGGATAACGGTTAGGTGGCGGTGTACGCATGATACTCATATCTCTTGCTCCCATCAGCGAGAACTGGAGGGTACGAGGAATAGGCGTAGCGCTCATGGTCAGCGTATCCACGTTGACCTTCATCTGGCGCAGTTTCTCCTTTGTACTTACTCCAAACTTCTGTTCCTCATCAATAATGAGCAAACCTAAATCTTTCCATACAACCGATTTGGAAATCAATTTATGCGTACCTATCAAAATGTCTATTTTACCATCCTTTAAGTCAGCCAAAATCTGTCGGGTTTCCTTGGCAGATCGGGCACGGCTCAAATATTCTACCCTCACAGGCATTCCCTCAAGACGCGACTTGAATGTCTGATAATGCTGAAATGCCAAAACGGTAGTAGGAACCAGTACTGCCACCTGTTTACTGTCACAAGCAGCTTTAAAGGCCGCACGAATGGCTACCTCCGTTTTTCCGAAGCCAACATCTCCACACACCAGTCTGTCCATAGGGCGGGAACTTTCCATATCAGCCTTCACCTCCATGGTAGCCTTATTCTGGTCAGGCGTATCTTCATAGAGGAAAGAAGCTTCCAACTCATGTTGCAAATATCCATCCAGACTAAAAGCATAGCCCTTTTCATGACGACGCTTAGCATACAACTTAATCAGGTCGCGCGCTATATCCTTGATACGCTTCTTTGCCTTTTCCTTCATCCTATCCCAGGCACCAGTACCTAAGGTAGAAAGACGAGGAGGTTCACCGGTATCGGCACTTCTATATTTGCTGATTTTATAGAGCGAATGGATAGAAACATCCACTTTATCGTTATTCTTATAGACGATGCGTATCATTTCCTGATAGCTTTCACCAGTAGGAACACGAACCAAGCCGCCAAACTTACCGATTCCAAAATCCACATGTACGATAAAGTCGCCCGGTTCCATTTCCTGCAACTCTTTCATCGTAAGCGCCATTTTACCAGCACGAGCAGAATCAGAACGCAAATTGTATTTATGAAAACGGTCAAAAATCTGATGATCTGTAAAGAAACAGCATTTTTTGTCAGAATCCACAAACCCTTCGTGAATGGTTTTATCTACAGGAACAAAAGAAATCTGATAACGTTGCAAATCTTCACTATCAAAAATATCCTTCAATCTTTGCTGCTGTTTCTGACTGTCAGCTAAAATATATAAAGTATATTTCTGAAGAAGATAATCCTCAAGAGTTTTAGCCAACAATTCAAAATTCTTATGGAATAAAGGTTGTGGCTGGATATTAAAATGAATGCAAGCAGAAGACTTACCTTCTCCCTCCAAAGCATTTGGATTTTTATCCACATGCCCCATTTCTATGCGCACTCTTTCTGCCAATCCCTCTTTCAACTGAGTCGTAGTACAGAGATTCAACTCTTTCTTCATCCGCTGTCTGATTTGCTCAGCCTCCATTTCTGTAGCCCCTTCCAGCTGTTCAGTCAAACTTTGAGCCGAGAAACCATCATGATAAATCTGTTCGATACGATCATGAAGAAAGACGAAATCCTTCATGACAACAATTGTATCCTCACCCAAAAAAGAAAATATCGGTTGTTTTTCACTTTCAAGAGAAGATAATTCAGGCACAATCTCTATACATTCCCTCTTGACTTTCGACAACTGACTTTCCACATCAAAGGTACGGATGGAATCGATCTCATCTCCGAAGAAATCTATACGAAAAGGAAATTCACAGCTATAAGAATATACATCCAGGATACTACCACGGACAGCAAATTGTCCTGGTTCATAAACATAATCAGTCTCCTCAAAGCCAAAATCTCTCAGCGTATGCACAATATTGCTCAAGGCAATCTCTTGAGAAACAGAAAGTTTAAGTATGCGCTCATCCAGTTTCTTTTTGGTAACAACCAATTCTGCCAAGGCATCAGGATAAGAAACTATAAATAAATTTCTATTTTGCGATAAACGAGCCAGGACTTCCGTTCGAAGAATTTCATTGGCAGCATCTTTTTGCCCATACTTGATAGCACGACGATAGCTGGAAGGAAAGAAAAAAACATTTTCCTGTCCCATCATTTGTGTCAGGTCGTGATAAAAATAGCCAGCCTCATCAGCATCATCCAAAACAAAAAGTACGGTTTGTCCTAATTGCTGATATACAGACGCAAAAAAGATTGGTGCAGAAGAACACACCAATCCCTTAAGGGAAATCATTTTAACCTGTTTTTTCCCCAATAAATCCAAAAGAGCCTTCGTCTGTGACGAATGCCCGTAAATATTTTCAATCTCTTGTATGGTCACGCTTTTTAGTTTTTCTTAGGATACTTCTTAAACCAGCCATCCAAGCGAAGGCGCATTACACCAAAGAAAGCCTCTCCAAAGATACCTCCATTCATCTTGCTCACACCCTCGCGACGGTTGACGAAGATAACAGGTACCTCTTTGATTTTAAATCCTATCTTATGAGAAGTGAATTTCATCTCGATTTGGAAAGCATATCCTTTGAAACGAATTTTATCCAATTCGATGGTTTCCAACACCTTGCGACGATAGCAAACGAATCCTGCCGTTGTATCGTGCACCTTGAATCCTGTAACCAGACGAACATACTTGGATGCGAAATAACTCATCAGGACACGACCGATAGGCCAATTAACCACATTGACGCCCGAAACATAACGAGAACCTACTGCAACATCATATCCTTCATCATGAGTAGCAGCATAAAGACGTGGCAAATCATTAGGATCATGACTAAAGTCAGCATCCATTTCAAAGATAAAATCATATCCCTGTTGGAGCGCCCACTTAAAGCCTGTGATATAAGCAGTGCCTAAACCTAATTTACCGGAACGCTCCAAGATATGAAGACGTCCATTAAACTCACCCGCCATCAGATTCTTGACAATAGCAGCCGTACCATCAGGACTTCCATCGTCAATCACAAGAATATCAAATTGCTTTTCGAGCCCAAAGACAGCCCGAATGATCTTCTCTATGTTTTCCTTCTCATTATAAGTAGGAATGATTACTATGCTATCGCTCTTCATAATAGTTTTTATTAATCAAGTACCAATAATTCTTATAGTTAAATATGATATGCAAAGATACGACTTTTATCACAATTCCACTATATTTTTGATTATTTTTTCATTTATTGGTCAGGATTTTCTACAAAACCCTGATATTCCTTGTCTAAACCATTCATAATTGCCTCATAACTCTCCGTCATCTGATGCTTAATATTGTCAGCACCTCTGCCTATAGGAGCTATTGGCTTATGTATAGTCAACTTCAACGGATGCCAAAACACCCAAAAAATATCTTTCATACGCGGCTTCACCTGGAAACTGCCATTGATGGTAAGAGGACAAACAGGCAACTGCAGTTCGTCTGCCAACATAAAAGCACCGCGACGGAAAACACCCATATGACCGGTAAAAGTTCTGGCACCTTCAGGGAACACCACCAATGACATTCCCTCCTTGAGTTCTTCACGAGCCTTGTCATAGGAAGCACGGATTTTGGAAGGTCCGCTCTTATCTACGAAGATATGATGAGCATACTCGCAAGCCACTCCTACCAAAGGAATCTTACGAAGACCTTTCTTCATCATCCACTTGAAATTACGTCCCAAAAAACCATATATCAGGAAGATATCAAAGGCTCCCTGATGATTGGCTACAAAAACATAGCTCTGCTTTTTCTCCAAATTTTCACGTCCTTCTACCTTTACAGGCAACAGGAGAATACGTATCCACAACTGTGACCAGATCTTACCAGGATAATATCCCCAGAAATGACCATTACCTAACATACACCCCACAACTGTGGTAATACTCGTAATAATACTTGCCAATACCAAGATAGGCAAGCACACCAATAATTGGTATAAACGATATAAATATTTCATAATCTCAATATTTTTTACGCTGATAATACTTTTATATGGTAATTCTTATTTTCTCTTTAATGTGACAACTACGATCTCGGCGGTAGCTCCTATACGGATAGGAATCACACCACCCAATCCGGCAGTCGTAAAGAGCTGGCAACCTTCACGCTCATACAAACCATAGTCATAACTGGCAAACATGGTTGGTCGGATGCCCAAGACCTCAACTTGTCCTGCATGAGTATGACCGCTGAATGTCAATTGTGGTGCCACTAAAACCGTATCTTTAGATCCATACACCTCATTAATTTTAGAAGGAACCATATCTTTCCACTGCGTTGGTATATGCTGGAGCATCAAGATAAAATTTCCCGGTTTGATGGATGCAAGTGATTTCGCCACACTTGTCCGCTTCGGTTTATCATAATTTTCCGTTCCAGCTATATAGATGGAATCCTGTCCTCTATACACCACCCGATGTTCATTATTCAGCAGTTGCCATCCTAAACTTCGCTCAAAATCCTGTACCCTTTTCTCTATTTCAACCTGTTCATCAGGATCTGCATCAACATAATAACTATAATCGTGATTGCCCAAGATACTATAAACTCCATCCTTTGCTTTCAACGAACGAAGCATCTGATAATAAGGTACTAATTCTGAAGGATGTGCATTTTGCAAATCACCCGTAAAGCAAATCATGTCAGGATGCTGTGCCTGAATGCTGTCAATATCCCGCTGAGGAATATCCGATCTCCAACCATAATAGGAGCCGAGATGGAAATCACTAAACAGGACTATTCTATACCCATCGAAGTTCTTTGGTAAATCAGACAGATATATGGTAACTTGTTTCACTTCCAGTTTACGGAAACCTAAAGTAAATCCATAGATAAACGTCACGAAAGCCACAATAGCCAAAACGAGTCCAAGAATTCGTCCCCAATTCTTCTCTAAAAGAAAATATCTTTTGCAGCACCATCCTAAGGAACTGCAGAAAGCAAAGACAAACTCCGGCACAGCACAGACCGCCATCAGAGCGAACCAGATATCAACCAGCAAGGGATTTTTCGGTACAAAGTTTGGCAGAAAAGCCAAATATACACTATATCCCCAAACTATCATAGCAGGTATCCACAACAGAAACCTTTTTCTACCAGTTACCTTCTGGAATTCAGTCTTGAATATCCATAAATAAGGCAACACAGTACCCAATATAATGGGTATAAGTATTCTATATATCATTTTTTCATCAAACTTGATTGCAAGAATCGCCGCATGAGTTCCATTGGAATACCACGTCTATTTGCATAATCTCTCAACTGATCCTCCCCTATCTTTCCCAGTTCAAAATAATGTGCCTTTGGATGAGAAAACATCAAGCCCGACACACTGGCATGGGGCGTCATCATACCACTTTCAGTAAGTCTGATACCAACCTCTTTCATCCCAAGAATTTCATCCAGGAGAAAATTGATACTGGTATCCGGCATAGAAGGATAGCCCACTGCAGGGCGAATACCCTGATAGTCCTCTCTAAGGAGCTGCTCCATCGTCAACTTTTCATCTGCAGCATATCCCCAGAAAGTTGTTCTAACTTCCTGATGCATACGCTCAGCTGTGGCTTCTGCCAACCGGTCACTAAGCGTTTGTGCCAACATCGACTGATAATCATCATGACGATACAACTCCACAATTTCCGCATCAACCGTAGCGCAAAAGATACCCAAGCAATCCGTCTTTTCCATATAGATGGGGCGCAAGAAATCTGACAGACACAAATTAGGTTGCCCATCCGCAGAAACCTTTTGCTGACGGAGCATGGGAATACGAACCTCCGAGCGATTGGTCTGACCGTTGGTTTTATCATTCAAATCATCGATTAAGACGATATCATCCCCATCACTACAGGCTTTCATCAATCGAAACAAAGCATGAGTATGATATTTACCATACCAAGACTTCAACATCAGAAGCGCCTCCTGTTTCATTTTTTCTTTTTCGCCTACAGGCTTACCACTTAGTCCCCAAGCATGAAAGAAATAGAGCCAATTGATATACGGTACTATATCCGCAATATCGTATGTCAAAACCTTTCTCAAAATCTAAGAATTTATGATTTTCTAAAAGTAAGTTCTTCACCACGATAAGCCTCGTCAAACTCTCCCTTATTATATATAAGGTGTCCATTACAGATCGTTTGCTCCACTTGCCATTGGTATTCATGTCCCTCCATAGGACTCCACCCGCATTTACTTTGGATGATTTCTTTCTGAACAGTCCAAGCAGTATGAGGGCGAACAATAACAATATCGGCCTGATAGCCCGGGCGCAAAAATCCACGTTTGTCCACTTGAAAGAGTTTGGCAGGATGATGAGACATCACCTCTACCATTCTTTCAATAGAAAGAACGCCTTCGTCCACCAATTCCAACATACTTACCAACGAGAATTGCACCATCGGCATACCCGAAGCAGCCTTGGCACAACCGCCCTGCTTGTCTTTCCATTCATGAGGAGCATGATCAGTGCCAACAACCGAAATTCGTCCATCAGCCAAAGCCTCACGTAATGCCTGCCTATCTTTCACTGTCTTAATAGCAGGATTACATTTGATGAAAGCTTTCTTGTCGGCATAATCCTCATCCGAGAAATAAAGATGCGCAATGACTGCTTCACCCGTAATATTCTCATCTTTTCCGAAGAATTCCAGTTCACGAGCGGTAGTCACATGCGCAATATGCAGATGAGCCCCAGACTCCTTTGCCAATTTAACAGCCAGGCTACTACTTTCGTAACAAGCCTCAGCACTACGGATTTCCGGATGGAATTTTACATCAGGATCTTCACCATATTTTTTCTGATAGGCAGCCATATTGCGATTGATGATGTCAGTATCCTCGCAATGAGTCATCACAGGCAGTCCCAATTTCTTGGCTTTAACAAATATCTGTTGCAAAGACTCATACTTATCCACCAGCATATTGCCCGTGCTGGAACCCATAAAGAGTTTAATACCCGGAATACGATGAACATCCAATCTATCAAATGAATCTACATTATCATTGGTTGCACCAAAAAAGAAACTATAGTTAACATGACTTTTCTGAGCACCTAATGCAAACTTATCCTCCAAAGCCTCCAAAGTCGTAGTTTGAGGATTGGTATTAGGCATTTCGAAGTAAGAAGTCACGCCACCAAAGGCGGCAGCTCTACTCTCGCTCTCAATATCAGCCTTACGTGTCAAACCCGGTTCACGGAAATGCACATGATCATCTATCACACCAGGCAAAACAAAACACCCCGAGGCATCAATGACTTGATCATAGATTCCACGAGGTGCCTTACCTTCATATATTTCTTCAATTTGTTCACCATTGACAACAAGGTCGCCCAAGAAAGAGCGTCCTTCATTGACAATAGTTCCGTTTTTTATTAATATTCTCATCATAATTCTACAGATTAATTACCGAAGCCATTACCTTCCGCAGCCTGATTCTCCGGAATAGTAGGTTTAGCCAGATCATTAGCAGTTGGAGCTGGAGCAGCATTCGGATCCACTTGAGGTGCTTGCATAGCAGAAGCATCTTGTCCTGCATCTCTTGTACCATTCATAATCTGCTCATTTTCCTGAGCCTTCTGATAATAATCCTTCACGTATGGATCATTCTTGAAATGCTCAGTAGCCTTACTCATGATATCCTCAATCCAAGGAGAAAGCATCGGGTATTGATTTCTCATGGTAACCATGAAGAATACTCCAGGACCCAAGACATTATCAAAATTCTCGGTCACGAAAGAAGTGACCAGTTTATCTTCCTGATCAGCCAACTGAATAGCTTCCTCGTTCAGTTTTCTTGTTACCACCTCCATATCACTACCATTCATGATAGCCTGGTCATGCTTATGCACCAATTCCATCTGCTGGTTCTGCAACTGCTGGTATTTCTTGAAGAACTTAAACAGTTTATCATTCAAAGGAGTGCCGCTAACTATCTGTTGAGCATCATCTAATTTCACATTAATTTCACCGCTCTCCAGCACCAATGGGAGGACAGCCTCATCATCCATGAAAATATTAGCCATTCTCACAGAATCCAAATTTCCGTCAAAATGGAATTGACCATGCACAACATCACAGGAATCAATATTTTTAAAATCATTGTTTTTCAGGATTTTCAGGTATAGCATCCTTCCATCCAATGTACTCACATTAGACGTACCTTGGATATTGTAGCTATTGGCACACGATGTCATTGCCAACAAGGTGATAAATGCATAAAGTATCTTATTCATAATCTGTCTGTATTTCGGGTAACAAAAGTACAATCTTAAATTAAAGTACGGAAATAAATTTATGCTATTTAATTGAATACTGCCTGTATTTAGTATTTTTTGGCATTATTCCTTCTCCAGTTCACGGGAAATACGATGTGTCGTATATAATTCCAACAAAGCTGCGATAAGCAGCAGAAGCACCCACTTATTATAAAAGTAGGTGATATACGTCTCATAGTTGGAAAACCAATTACGGGCAAAAGCATATACCGTATCAACCATAGAAATGCCCGACAATATAAAACAAATATCCGCCATTGCCTGTATGCGCTTCAGACGATGAATGACAAACGATTTTCCTTCGTATAACTGCATGGCTTGTATCACACTAAAAAGCACCGTACCTACTAAGAATACCCAACAGGTATAAAGCAACATTTTAGGATAGATAAATCCAAACGCATAGCAACCTGCACCGGCAACCATCAGCACGCCACCCAAGAGGAATATGGCACTCTGAATTTTACTCAACTGTTTCATTTTCTAAATCTTCTTCGTTATTATTATTAGGCAAATCGGTGCTCAAGACGAAGATATCCTCATCGTCTGCCTTCATGAAATAGTTTTCTCTGGCTATTTTCTGATAAGCCTTCGGATCCACGCGCATTTCCCTCAGCAGTTTGGTGTCTGCCTGATAACGCGCAGTATATTTTTTTATCTCAGAACGCAAATTATTGATCTGAATCTGGTATTTCACATGCTGGTAGATGCTATTGTCATCAATTGCACCTACTACCAAAACACCCACTACAATCACTATAAGATACTTATAATGAGAGAGATAGCCCCATATTACACCTAATTGTTTACTCATTTATTTCGATATTTGTTTGCAAAGATAATATTTTTTTGTTATCTTTGCATCATCATTTAAGAAAAAATAATGGAAGAATATATTGTTTCTGCAAGAAAGTACCGTCCGATGACCTTCGATACGGTGGTTGGACAGAGTGCTTTGACAACAACTTTAAAGAATGCGGTGAAGAGTGGAAAGCTCGCTCACGCATACCTTTTTTGCGGCCCTCGTGGTGTCGGAAAGACTACCTGTGCCCGTATTTTTGCCAAGGCTATCAATTGCGAGCATCCCCGTGAAGACGGAGAAGCCTGCAATGAGTGCGAAAGTTGCACAGCTTTCAACGAGCAGCGCTCATTCAACATCTTTGAGCTTGATGCCGCCAGCAATAATGGTGTAGAGCAAATCAAGGCTCTCATGGAGCAAACCCGCATCCCGCCACAGATTGGCAAGTACAAAGTGTTTATCATCGATGAGGTACACATGCTGAGTTCCGCTGCCTTCAATGCATTCCTCAAGACATTGGAGGAGCCACCATCGCATGTCATCTTTATCCTGGCGACCACGGAGAAGCACAAGATTCTGCCTACCATTCTCAGTAGATGTCAGATTTACAATTTCGAGCGAATGACCGTTCCTAACACGATTAAGCATCTGGCTATGGTAGCAGAAAAAGAAGGAATCAAATATGAGGAACAGGCATTGGCTGTCATCGCAGAAAAAGCCGATGGCGGTATGCGCGATGCACTCTCTATCTTTGACCAGGCTGCCAGTTTCTGTCAAGGCGACATCACTTATAAAAAGGTAATCGAGGACCTGAACGTTCTGGATAGCGACAACTATTTCAACTTGGTTGACCTCGCTCTCTCCAACAAAGTGAGCGAGATGATGGTGCTGCTGAACAATATTCTCAACAAAGGTTTCGACGGAGGCATTCTTGTCCAAGGTCTTGCCCAACATGTGCGTAATGTCATGATGGCAAAAGATCCCCAGACTCTACCACTCTTGGAAACCAGTGAAGAGCAAAAGGCCAAATTCCAGGCACAGGCTCAGAAAGCCCCTACACCTTTCTTATATAAGGCACTGAAAATCATGAACGACTGCGATGTTCAATACCGCCAGAGTTCAAACAAGCGCCTGCTGGTAGAACTGACCCTCATCCAAGTAGGTCAGATAACGCAACCAGAAGATCAAGATGTGCCAGGTGCGGGGCGTACGCCCCATAGATTAAAATCCCTGTTTCAGAAATTGATTGCTCCCCTTAAACCTGCTTCTCAGGGTGCAGGTAAAGAGCAAGTTGACAGCAAGAAGGTTGAAACCGTTCCTGTTGTCGGGCATTCTATTGCCCAAAAAGCCGAGACTCATGAAACAGCCTCAGCGAAAGATACTTCTACAACAAGCAACAAGCCAAAGGGAAGTATCAAACTTGGCAGTATCGGCATGACGTTCAAGAATCTTAAGAAACACAAAGAAGAAGATAAGAACAATTATTCTGCCATCAGCGACACAACAGAAACTGCGTCAATAGCCGAAGATAAAAAGCAACCTTTCGATAATGAGCTTTTATACGGTCAATGGATGAGTATGTGTATGAGAATGCAAGGTATCAACGAACTGTATGGTTTGTCACAACGCCTGAAAATGCTGACTCCAAAAATCACAGATTATCCTTCGGTGGAAATCGTCATTGATAATCCGATACTTCTTGATCAAATCGGAAAAATCAAAAACCGCATCAGAAGTACACTTGTATTAGGATTGAACAATGACGACATCATTATCAATTACCGTGTAGCCAAGCAAGAAGAAATCGGAAAGATACGTAATAAACGGGAAATCTTCGATGATATGAAAAAGAAAAATCCTGCACTTGACAAATTGGTACAGGAATTCAAATTAGTCATGGCATAATTCAGCTATGGCAGATTTTTCAAAACAATAATCTAAAAAACGAGAAACTATTTTTTAAGATAAACTAAAAAATCCTATGGATAAAGCATATCGAGCTACATCCATAGGATTTTTATTTTAAATCAGAGTCATACCATTTTCCTCACATTCCTTGCGCATTTCATCAGGCCAGATACTTGCCTGTATTTCACCAATATGCGCCTTATGAAGCAAGACCATGCAGAGGCGGCTTTGTCCTATACCACCACCGATACTCAAAGGCAACTTATCATTTAAGAGTTGCTGGTGGAAATAGAGTTTCTCGCGATCTTCCTTACCTTCAAGTTTTAACTGACGAAGCAAGCTTTCCTTATCCACACGAATACCCATGGAACTCAACTCAAAACTACGCTCCAGAACCGGATACCAGATCAGAATATCACCATTAAGGCCCATCTTTCCATTCTCGGCAATAGTACTCCAATCGTCATAGTCAGGAGCACGTCCATCATGCTTCTTACCATCACTCAACTTACCACCAATACCCTCTACGAATACTGCACCATATTTCTTGCAGATAGCATCCTCTCGCTCTTTAGGAGTCATATCAGGATACATATCAAGCAAATCTTGCGCATGAACAAAATGAATCTGTTCTGGCAAGAAAGGCTTCAACTGTGGATAATGCTCACAGGTGAGATATTCAGTACGGCGGATAGCAGCATAAATGCGACGCACCACGTCTTCCAAGAATACCAAGCAGCGGTCTTTCTTCTCGATCACAGCCTCCCAATCCCACTGGTCAACATACAGAGAGTGGAGATTATCGAGTTCTTCGTCAGCACGAATAGCATTCATATCGGTATAGACGCCATATCCAGGTTCTATTTTATATTCAGCCAATGTCAATCTCTTCCATTTTGCCAGAGAATGAACCACTTCCGCTTTAGCATCTCCCAAATCTTTGATAGGGAAAGTTACAGGACGTTCCACTCCATTGAGATCATCATTAATACCCAAACCTTTCAATACGAAAAGAGGAGCAGTCACACGACGCAAACGAAGTTCTGTGGAAAGATTTGCCTGAAAGAACTCCTTAATCAGTTTGATTCCCATTTCGGTTTGGCGCATATCAAGAAGTGCCTTATAGCCTACTGGTTTTATTACATTACTCATAATATATATATTTTTTCTTTGTTTTTATGTATTTAGGGACAAATGAAATGCAGGTTAGTACGCCTGTTTTCTATTTGACGGTGCAAAGGTACTAAATTATTATTAATCTGCAAGCGTTTTTCTATTTTATTTTTCAAAATGATAGGATTTTTAATATTTCACTATCTATTTGCACTATTTTCGTATCATTTTCTCTTTATTATCCTAAATAAAAAGTCTTCCCTACGCCTCTCAATAAGTTTTTTTACTCAAATATTTGGTTATTTCAAATAAAATCAGTAATTTTGCAAACGTATCTGCAAACTGTATATATGGAAGAGATTTTGCATATATATAATAAGGTATGAATATCTTGGTCTCGTAGCTTAGTTGAATAGAGCGTTTGATTCCGGTTCAAAAGGTCGTGGGTTTGAGTCCCACCGAGATCACACATTCTCTATCCAGGGAATACACTTCCCTCAGAAACGGAATATCATCCTGAATCAGAGAATTATCACATTATTTAGTTAAAAACATGGACTTAGTAGAACGTTTTATAAACTACACAAAATTTGACACACAGTCGAGTGAAGATTCCGACAGTGTGCCTAGTACGGCGAAACAGTTAGAGTTCGCCAAGTATCTTAAACACGAATTGGAAGAGGAGGGGCTTAGCGATGTAGAGATGGACGATATGGGTTACATCTACGCTACATTGAAAGGCAATACCAAGAAAAAGACACCTACCATCGGATTTATATCTCACATGGACACCAGTCCAGATGCAAGTGGCAAAGACATCAAGGCACGCGTCATCCGCAACTATGATGGCGAAGATATTGAATTGAGTCCAGGCATCTTCTCCAGAGTCGATAAATTCCCAGAATTAAAAGCTCACAAAGGCGAGGACATCATCGTAACTGATGGCACGACCCTTCTTGGTGCAGACGATAAAGCAGGAATTGCTGAAATCGTACAGGCTATGTGCTATCTCAGAGACCATGATGAAATCAAGCACGGAGATATACGTGTAGGCTTCAACCCTGACGAAGAAATCGGAATGGGTGCTCACCACTTTGATGTTGAAAAATTTGCCTGCGACTGGGCTTACACCATCGACGGAGGCGACCTCGGCGATTTGGAATACGAAAACTTCAATGCCGCAGCTGCCAAGATCCGCATCAAGGGTGTGAGTGTACATACGGGTTATGCTAAGGGTAAGATGATCAACGCAAGCAGACTTGCGGTGGAATTCCAAAACATGATACCAGAGACCGACCTTCCTGAAACCACAGAAGGTTATCAGGGTTTCTACCACTTGCTGGGCATTGAAAGCCACTGTGAAGAAGCTAAGTTGGCTTATATCATTCGCGACCACGACCGTGATAAATTTGAAGATCGCAAAGCATTCATTGCTGACTGCGTGAAGAAAATCAACGAGAAATATGGCGAAGGAACATGTGAGGCTGAGATTTACGATCAGTACTACAACATGAAAGAGAAAATCGACCCTAACATGCATGTCATCGACATCGTCTTGAGAGCGATGCAGGAAAATGGCGTTCCTCCACGCGTAGAACCTATCCGTGGCGGTACCGATGGAGCACAGTTGAGTTTCAAGGGACTTCCTTGTCCTAACATCTTTGCAGGCGGCGTCAATTTCCATGGCCCACATGAGTTTGTCAGCATCCAGGTAATGGAGAAAGTAGTACAGACCATCGTGAAGATTGCAGAAATCACAGCAGAATACAACGACTAAGTTTCGTATCAATCATAATAATCTATAATCCCAGAAAGCATGAATGCTGATGGGACTATAGATTATTTTCATATTATGACCTGATACTCCAATAGACGATAAACTGTTTTCACTTACATATCAAACTTAATTTTCTTTCGAATGGCAGATATTCCATTTTTAGTAAAAGATTTGGCACTCATACTGATGGTTGCAGGCATCGTAACCATCATTTTCAAGAAGCTCAAGCAACCCCTTGTGTTAGGATACATCGTTGCTGGTTTTCTTGTTTCACCACACATGCCATATACCATGTCGGTCATTGATGAAACAGATATCAAGACTTGGGCTGACATCGGAGTTATCTTTACCCTATTCTCACTCGGTCTTGACTTCTCTTTCAAGAAAATCGTAAAAATGGGAGCCTCCCCTATCATTGCAACCATAGTCATCGTGTTCTCCATGATGATGCTCGGCATCAGCATAGGACATGGCTTTGGGTGGAGCAAGATGGACTGTATTTTCCTTGGCGGTATGCTTGCCATGAGTTCCACGACCATTATATATAAAGCTTTTGATGATATGGGGCTGCGACAACAGAAGTTTGCGGGCATGGTGATGAGCGTTCTGATACTGGAAGACATACTTGCCATTGTCATGATGGTGATGCTGTCGGCCATTGCAGGAGGCAACAATCCTGATGGAGAACAGATGATCGGTTCTGTGATAAAGATTACCTTCTTCCTTATCCTTTGGTTTATAGTAGGCATCTTTGCCATCCCACTTTTCCTCCGTTCTGTACGCAAACTTATCAACAACGAAACCCTTCTGATTGTAGCATTAGGACTCTGTTGCGGCATGGCAGTACTCTCCACCAAGGTAGGATTCTCCAGTGCTTTTGGCGCTTTCGTCATGGGCAGCATCTTAGCAGAAACCATCGAAGCAGAAAAGATTATCAAACTGGTGGAACCCGTAAAGAACCTGTTTGGAGCCATCTTCTTCGTTTCCGTAGGTATGCTCGTTGACCCTAAGATTCTGATAGAATATGCCATTCCTATCCTGGCATTAGTAGGTAGCATACTCATAGGACAAGCCATATTCGGTACCTTCGGCTTCATGCTCGGTGGAGAATCTCTGAAATCAGCTATGCGCTGTGGATTTTCCATGGCACAGATTGGTGAGTTTTCTTTCATCATCGCTTCCTTAGGTCTGTCATTAGGCGTTATCAGCAACTATCTCTATCCAGTAGTTGTTGCCGTATCCGTCATCACGACCTTCCTTACTTCTTATATGATTCGCCTTGCCACACCGACGTATCAGGTAATGGAGAAGCATCTGCCGAAGCGACTCATCAACATACTGAATCATTTTGCGATGAGCCATCCCTCTACGACCCAGCAGAGCAAATGGAAGTCTCTTCTCAGACAAATGCTCATCAACACCGTAGCCTATTCCATCCTTACTGCAGCAGTCATCGCATTGATGTTTACCTTCGTACTTCCATTCACCCGAAGTCTTTTCCCTGGCTGGAAGTTGCATTGGTATGCTAACGCCATCACAGGCATATTGACCCTCGTGCTGATAGCACCATTCCTGCGTGCCATCATCATGAAAAAGAACCATAGCAATGAGTGGAAACGTCTATGGGTAGAAAGCAGCATCAACAGGATTCCGCTTCTCTTCACCATCGTCGTGAGATTTGTTATTGCATTGGCTTTCATCTTCTATATCTGCAATTATCTGACACGTTTCACCGATGCGCTCATGATCATCATCGGCATTGCAGTCGTTTCCCTGATGATAGCATCAAGATGGACCAAGAAGCGAAGCATCAAGATGGAAAGACTCTTTATCCACAACCTACGTTCAAGGGACATTATGGCTCAGGTAAACGGCGAGAAGAAACCGCTCTACGAAGGACACTTATTGGACCGAGACATCCATATCAGCGATTTTGACGTGCCGGAAGATTCTTCATGGGGAGGGAAAACGCTCAAAGAACTGCATCTCCGTGAACGGTTTGGTGTAGATATGAGCAGTATCATGCGTGGTTCACAACGACTGAATATTCCTAACGGAGATACGGTCATATTCCCAGGAGATAAATTACAAGTCATTGGTAATGACGACCAATTGCAGAAATTTGCAACCGCTCTCAGTACGGATCTCATACCAGAAGATCTGGAAATAGAGAAACGGGAGATGAAACTACGACAACTCATCATCAGCGGTAAAAGTGAATTCTGCGGGAAATCACTTCTTGAAAGTGGAATCCGCGATAAATACAACTGTATGGTTGTGGGATTGGAAGAAGGACAAGAGAACTTAACGAAAATAGCTCCTACCCGTACATTTGAAAAAGGAGATATCCTTTGGATCGTAGGAGAAGAAAGCGACTTGCAAAAAATAATGGAGAGGGCTTAGCCTTCTCCATTATTTTATTTATATTCTATACCTTTATTGGCATTTCTTCAAGGCTCTCATTGCATTCAGTACTGCCAAAACCGTAACACCCACGTCTGCAAAGACAGCCATCCACATGGTTCCCAAGCCAACAGTTGCCAGAATCAGAACTGCCACTTTCACTCCAATTGCGAAGGCTACGTTCTCATGGGCTATATGAATGGTGCGACGAGCGATTCTGACAGCAAGAGCAATCTTTCGCGGTTCATCATCCATCAAAACCACATCAGCAGCTTCTATGGCAGCATCACTACCCAAGCCACCCATGGCAATGCCGACATCAGCCCGTTTCAGTACAGGAGCATCATTGATGCCATCCCCCACATAAGCCAAGGTCTTGCCCGCTTCTTTTTCTTGAAGTAATTTTTCCACTTCTACAACTTTATCTGTTGGCAAGAGTTCTGAACGACATACATCAAGTCCTATCTGTTGCGCCACCTTTTCAGCCACTTCATGACGGTCGCCAGTCAGCATCACCGTTTTCCCTACACCTAAGGTCTTGAGCTGTGCAATGGCTTCCGCACTACCCTCCTTGATTTGATCATTAATGACAATATGCCCCACATATTTGCCATCAATAGCCACATGAATGATAGTACCCACATGAGAACAATCATGCCATTTTGCCCCGATAGAAGCCATCATTTTCTTGTTTCCCACACAAACTTCCTTTCCATTCACCTGGGCACGAATACCATAACCTGCGATTTCCTTTACATCAGAAACCACGCAGTTATCCGTAGCTTCATCAGGGAAAGCGGAACGGAGCGCTGCACCTATCGGATGATTTGTGAAATGTTCGGCATGGGCTGCCAGATGAAGAAGAATTTTCTCCTGATCTGAATATTCGCCAACATGCACATGATGAGCGCCTGCGGATGAACCGCAAGAACAGGAATCACCCACATGAACAGCCTCCACGGCAAACTCTCCATGAGTCAATGTGCCCGTTTTATCGAAAACGACAGTACCCACCTTGGCAAGTGCATCCATATAGTTGCTGCCCTTGATAAGAATGCCATTGCGGGAAGCGCCGCCAATGCCTCCGAAGAAAGTAAGGGGAACGCTGATGACCAAGGCACAAGGACAAGACACCACTAAGAATATCAAGGCGCGATTGAGCCATAATGGGAAATGATCACCGAAAGAACCATTGCCCAACCATTCTGATGCAATCCCCATTCCTCCCAACATAGGAGGAATCACAGCCAAAGCAAGTGCGGCAAAAACAACGATAGGAGTATAAACACGGGCAAAACGCGTGATAAAAGCCTCACTTTTTGACTTATTCTGGTCTGCACTCTCTACCAGATTAATAATCTTGGAAACCGTACTCTCTCCAAAGCTCTTGGTAGTACGAACACGGATCAATCCGGTTAAGTTGACACATCCCGACATGATATGGTCGCCTTCATTCAAATCCCGTGGCATACTTTCGCCCGTCAGCGCAATGGTATTCAAGGCAGAGTTTCCCTCTATTACCACACCATCAAGCGGCACTTTCTCACCAGGCTTAATCACGATGATCTCCCCCACTTCCACCTCTTCCGGCGAAACGAGCTCCACCTTTCCATTTCTTTCAACATTCGCCACATCAGGACGAATATTCATCAGGTGCGAAATACTATCCCGGCTTTTACCCTCAGCATATCCCTCGAACAGTTCTCCGATTTGGAAAAAGAGCATTACAAAAACTGCCTCAGGAAATTCAGTCTCACTCCCTGGGAAGAAGCCGATGCAAAGAGCGCCAATAGTAGCTATCGCCATGAGGAAGTCCTCATTAAACATATCTCCTTTGGCAATACCTTCAGCCGCTTCTGCCAAGGTCTCATGACCCACTAAGAGGTAAGGCACAAGATATACGAGCAGCAATTGCCAAGTTGCCAAATCGTATTCTTTCTCAATAAAAACAGCAACTACCAATAAAATGACAGTTACAGCTATCTGAATCAGTTTGGATTTTAAATTTCCTTCCTCGTGATGATGCTCGTGTTCACCGTGGCAATCACAATGATGATGATTATGTTCACCGTGGCAATCGCAATGATGATGATTCATTTCTTCCATAATTTTACAATACATTTAGTTACTACTTCAATTACTTTCTTTATTCTGCTGCAAAATTACGAAAAGGCTTTTGCAACTTGGTTGCAAAAGCCTCTTTTACCAAAAATATAGATCTTTTCCCTAAAATTCCATAGAGAAAGTGATGCCACGACGCATCATATCCTCCAAAGTTGGCTTCATACGAAGGATAAAGCCTTCCCATGAACGGTTCTTTTGCATACTCCAGCCCGCCTCTGCCAAAGCCAAGGCACGAGGATAAGCCTGGTAATAGATTCGTTCAGGCGTATTAATGCACTCACTCCATAGCGTACCAGCCACACCAAAAAGATTATTGTTTTCAAAATCTTTACCCATTCCCCAACCCGGATCAAGACGATACGTATCTTTCAGAGTGGTGACAGGCATTCCCCAATTCACTTCCGGCATATCTCCCTTCGCCATAGGATAATCAAAATAACAATGTTCACCTGGACAAAGCATAATACGGGCATTGTTTTCTACGGCTGCCTTCAAAGCTTCCTCTGTCAGACCCGAACGCCAGGCAAAGGTAACGCATCCCGGTTGAATTTTCTTGAAATCCAGTTCATACCAGAACATCGGAGTCTTATGATACCGGTTGCGCAAGAGTTCTATCATGCGGTCAAAGAGATAGCCTTGCAATTTCCAATTCTCAGAACGGTCGGTCGTGGTAATACCTAATTTTTTCTTCAGCGCCTGACATTTAGGACAATTGGTCCAACAATCCAGTGCCGGATTACCTGCCTCATCTCCACCTAAATGAATATAAGGAGAAGGGAACACGTCAGCCAATTCCTTGAAAACATTTCCTAAGAACTCGTAAGTGAACTCATTACCCGGACAAAGTAATTCATCAGAAACACCACAAGTAGTTCGGATTGGCACCTGCACGCCATGACAAGTCAATTCAGGATAAACGCTGATAGCAGCCACTTCATGACCAGGCATTTCGATTTCAGGAACCACCTGCACATGATATTTTGCAGCAAAACTTACCAACTCCCGCATCTGCTCTTGCGTATAATAGCCTTTGATAGGCATATTCATGTCATCCATTCCCCATCTGCTGCTTGCTTCAGCCGTCAAACGAGGATACTTCTTGATCTCGATACGCCAAGCCTGATCATCCACCAGATGCAGATGGATGGCATTCAGTTTGTAGCGGGCCATCTCAGGAATGAAAGCCTTCAACTGCTCATAAGGGATAAAAGTACGACAAGGATCCACCATCAGTTCTCTGACATGAGTACGTGGCTGGTCTGAAAGCGCCAGTTGAGGAATCGCATCACAACAGTTCTTTGCCCCATTACCACGCAGCAACTGGTCAAAGGTCATTAAACCATAAAATACACCAGCAGCCGTCTTTCCCTTAATCGTAACTCCTCGTTGCAAGACTTCGAGTGTATAAGCTTCATCGTCGGCAAGAGAAGGATTTATTTCCATCGTTAAAGTCAACAGTTCTTTGCTTCCACCCTTTACGTTCGCTTTCTGTCTGGAAATTCCCTCCTGAGTGTTATTGTTTGTCAAACAGTCCCGTTCAGAAAGGATTCTTTCGGCCTGTTCCTTTTCATTCGCAAGACCATCAGCAGCCACGATATTCCAAATTCCATGCACCTGAAGTAGGCGGGCATCTTTCTTTACCTGCAAGTCCATAGGCACAGGAATCAGGCATTTCATCGGGTCGCATGTTTCCTTAGCCTGCTTCATCTCAGCATAGAACAGGCTCCAGCCCGGTGCCTTCCGGTAAGCCTTCTCGCTCCCCTTTGGTACGATTAACCTACATTGACTGCGATGGATGCCATAGAAAGTCGTGACGTCAGCACGAGGAGGAATCTTGGAATTCACCTTCACGGTCTGTAAACCCGATAAATGGGCAAAAGCATATTCAGCCAACTGTGGAGTTCCTTCGATGATGATATGTTTCAGTTTTTTACAACCCGAAAAGGCAGCAGCATCTACCTGCCTTAAACTCATCGGAAGATGAAGTTCCTGCAAGTTATCACAGGCAAAGAAAGCCTGCGAACCAATCTGCTGCACTTTTTGAGGCAGGATGATCTTTTGCAGATGATGGCGAGAATGAAAAGCATTCTTAGGGATGACGGGACAAGTAGCTTCACTCAAATCTACATTTCTGAGTTGCCAGCAAAGATCTCTCATTTGCCGGAAATCTGAATTACCTTGAGTGGTCAGGTTGCCCGTCAACTTCAAGGAAATCGCCGTTGTTTTCTTTTCTGCCTTCAGGCTATCCATGTTGGCTACTGTCTGTGCGAACAAAGTTGGCGAACACAGGAGCATGAAGGAAAGTGCTAACATTTTTCTCATACTTATGAATATCATTAGGTTATAGTTATTAATAATTCCAATGGGACAAAAATACGGATTTTATTAGAACTTTCCAAATCTTTTGAATTAAATCTTCTAAAAATCCGCATCTTACTTTATTTTAGAAGAAGATGTGTCATAACGGATCATGAGTTTATTCATCGGATGACACGGAGTTTATTCGGAGGTATTCTTGATGAGGCGATTACTCACGGATTTTCGCAGAGGCGACCTATTCGGTCGGTGCAGATACCCCCTGAGGTTGGAAAAAGTCCCACAGATTTCACAGATATACACAGATTTTTCTTGGGACGTTTTTTTAGTCACGCAGATTTCGCAGATGACGCAGATTTTTTTCATCGGATGACACGGAATTTATTCAGAGGTATTCCTGCGGAGGCGATTACTCACGGATTTTCGCAGAGGCGACCTGTCCGGTCGGTGCAGATACCCCCTGAGGTTGGAAAAAGTCCCACAAAGAAAAATCTGTGTCATCTGTGAAATCTGTGGGACGAAATAATCCCCACAAAGAAAAATCTGTGTATATCTGTGAAATCTGTGGGACAAAATAATCCCCACGAAGAAAAATCTGCGTCATCTGCGAAATCTGCGTGACAAAAAACAACAGGAGCATATATCGGGCGCGAGCCATTGGCCAGCGGCCAAAGTTCCGCGAAATTCCGTGAGTAATCCGATAAGCAAGAATGCCTTCCGATTCATCCGTGAAATCCGATGAAAAAAATGAAGAAACGAAAAAGGTGTGTCATGAACTCCATGACACACCCTATTTCGTTGATTGTATTTCTCAGATTTCAGAGACATTCTAATACCATTGCACAGCATTAGAATAGCCACTGCGCTTATCATATTTCAAGGCATCCGTCAATGTAGAAGCATTACAACGGAAGGTGAAATTATAACTTGTATAAGGCGAAAGCACCACCGAACAACTCATATTGAAACAGTGGAGATCACGCTGCAAGCTTGCAGTAGTCATACTCATTTTATGATTGTCGAAATCATAACCGGATGAGAAACTGATATTCCAGCCATCACTCAGTCTTACGTTACCACTCATATTCAATGTCTGAGTAAACTTGTATGGATAGCGCATAGACTCCTTGTTGAACTTTTCCTTGCGCGTATCCTCACGCATGGTAACACCATAACCGAAAGTCAGCGACCAAGGCATCTTGAAAGCCATATAACCATCCGAATCGGTCTTAGCCTTGCCGCCCTTCTTCTTGGCAGCAGTCTTTCCCTTCTCCAAGGTATCGTCCACATTACTTTCAATATCAGTATCCAGTCCATCCTCGTCCTGGTCCTTACGCTTACTGTCCTTCTCATCATCATCCCTCTTTCCACCAAACAACTTAGCAAGTTTCTCAGGTGTCAGCGTGAAAGACAGGTTCTGCGACATACCCTGGAATCGGCCGAATCGACCTCTACTCCACTCAGTATGAGTACCGACGTATGGATTTCCCTGTTCGTCCAGATCATAAGCATAGGTAGCAAAGACCGCATTCATATTGAACGTATAGTTCTTCCACCATTTCAGACGCAGGTTGATATTCATATCGCTCCAAGGTCTTACCTTCGCCGCCATATTGTAACTCATATTGATGTCAAACGCATCTATCAGACTGATTTTCTTGAAACCGGTAGAGTCCTTATCGCTCTTGACCTTCATCTCCAGGTTGTTGCCTAAAGTGAAAGAGAGGCTTCCAGTCTTTCCCTTACCAGGCACACCATAAAGTGAATTCTGGTATGGAGAATAGCTGACGAGCGAAACATTACCATCGGCATCCGTTTTCTGATAAGTTTCCCAATAACCATAGCGGGAAGCACCGAAGTCAGGCGCATAACTGAAGCTTACAGTTGGCGTGATGACATGGCGGATAGCCTGTATCTTATCACCGAAAATCTTGCGATTAGGCACCCAGAATCCATAGAGCTTGGTGGACATACCCACACTCATGTTCCAATTATAGACATTGTGGAAACCATAGGTGGTGTCGCACACCTCCGTCTGCTTCTGTTCATCCCATGACCTTGTCACCTTATTGGTGTACATACGGTCAGAGAAGTTGAAGCTTGGATTGATGTTGATGTACTTGAAGAGCGTGAACGAAGCACTCACTGGAATCTGATGCTGCCATGCATTTCTCCAGTCCTTGATGAGATTACTCTTCATAAACTGGTCTTCCTTCGTATTGATCGAGTTGCTGATATGTCCAGTATAACTCATCGCAATCTTCTCATACCATTTCTCATCACCCACCATCTTCTTTCGGCGGAAAGGATAGAAACGGGCAATGGAAATATTGAGGTCAGGAAGTGTCACAGCCAAACTGGAGTGACGCATATTCTGCGAAAGGTTGGCAGTAGCGCTGAGCGACAGACCGATACTGGAGAATCCTGTACTCCAGCTCACAGAAGAGGTACGCGTACTCTGCGTCATCGTCTGCGGATTATAGAGCGAGTTGAGATTGTTGCGCTCATAGCTGGATGTGGCAAAGTTGACACTTGCCGACAACGAGCTGAAAGGATTGGCCTTCGAGTCCTGTCGATGACTCCACTGCACCTTGAAACTCTCCTGCTCGGCAAAGTCAGGCATTCCCTTGTCACCCGTCTTCGTATCCTGGTAACTGAAGAAGAAACTTCCCGAGTACTTATAGCGTTTGCGGTAATTACTTGCAGCAGAAATACCCCAGGAGCCCTTCGTGTAGATTTCACCCAGGAGTTTCAAGTCCCACTTGTCATTGACGGCAAAATAATATCCACCATCTCTGAGATAGAAGCCACGGTCGCTTTCATCACCATAGGTAGGCATGATGAAACCACTACTGTAGCTCTTGGTAAATGGGAAGAATCCGTAAGGGATTGCCAAAGGCATCGGCACATCGCACACCACGAGATAAGCCGGTCCGAAAACCACATCCTTACCCGGTCTCACTTTCGCTCTGGAAAGAGAAATATAGAAGTCAGGATGAGGATCATCACAGGTCGTATATCTACCATGTTGCAGATAGATAGCTCCAGTTGAATCACGTTTTGATCGGGCACCCGTCAGGAATCCATCCTGCTGCTCTGTATATACATTATTAATAAGTGCCTTCTTACTCTTGAAATTGAAGGCAATCGTATCCGTATCGTAGGTATCAGAGCCCATCTTGAAGACCGGTTTACCCTTGACACCACCTTCAGCAGTAGAGTCGGCGGTACCCGTAGCCTTCACATTGCTCTTGTCGATGTCCATGGAAATCTTGTCGCTCGTAAGGTCCATGTTGGTATATTTCACATTGGAATTACCATAGAGATGCGCCACTTTATGGGGAGCATCATAGACGAGCGAATCCTCCGCCGTATATTGCACCGGGGCATCCACGCCACCGGATTTCTTGCGATTCAAGCTATCCAGTCGGATACTGTCATCGACCACTTTATTATGTTTCCATATAGCCTTCTGCAGCGAATCCATCTGCAGGGTATCATTAGCAGCATCCACCTTGACTTCATTGCCTAAGGAATCCACCCATACAGAGTCTCCCACAGCCAAAGCGGTAGAATCAGCCATAGTCTTCTTCTTTTTCTTAGAAGGCATACCCGGATTGGCCACCATCATGCAGACAGCAGCAAAGAGCAGTACAGCTATAGTTGATTGTTTTCTCATTCAATATCTTTTGAGAAGTTATATTTCAAACAATTTCTCCCATTCCTGGAAGCGTTTCACTCCTTCTTCGCCAAATTTAGCGAGACTTTTCTCTGCCTTTTCTATCGACTTTTCCTCGTCGAGATGGGTTTTGCTGAAAAACTTATCAGCATAGCAAATCACCTTTTCCTCCATTGTTTCGGGAAGGAAATCCTGATGAGGCAGCGGCAGATTCTGCTCTACGATTTGCTTACATGTAATGCCAGCCCCCGTATGTCGTTCGCATACCCGTGCATGGCGTTCATATCCTTCTTTGCGCAGGATTTCAGCTCCCATACGACCATGACAGATGTATGGATGAGACCCAAAACACTGTATGCCAGGAGCATCCGTCAGGAAGATTCCCAAGTCGTGGAGCATAGCAGCTTCCTCGACAAACTGGGCATCCAGCTGCAATTCAGGATGATACGAAACAATCTGTAGCGCTTTTCGCGCTACAGATTGACTATGTGTAATGAGGATATGACGAAGTTCATTATCCTCAGGATAATACTTATCTATAATTGCTTGATAATCCATCATTATTCAGCGTTGCGCTCAATGTAAGCGATCACATCACCCTTGCGGATTTTGCTGCCCTGCTTAGCATTGATTTCTACGAGTTTACCACCAAGAGCTGCAGGAACAGTCTCAAATTCACCCCAAGGAGCAAGAATGTAGCAGAATGCATCACCTTCCTTATATTCCTTGCCGATGAATGGCTCTACTGCAGGCTGGCACTCACCCTCGCCCTGGAACTCCCAGAAGATCTGACCTGCTACTGGTGCTACGATTGCATCAGCCTTGGCATGCTTGAATTCTGCGAGCTGAGCTGGAGTCAAGGTGCTGCCGAGCTTAGCATCCTTAGCCTTCTGGAGATCAGCCAGGAAGTTCTTCTTTGCCTGTCCGCTCTTGTAGTTGCGATACTGCTCTGGGTGCATGGCGAGCTCGAAGAGTTCCTCGTCGTCCTGACCGTAATCCCAGCCGTTCTCGTCCATCTCCTTCTTGAAGTCATCGAGAGCGTTAGAAAGCAATGTATGAGCATCTACGTCTGTGAACTCACGGCCCTGCTTCTTGGCAAGTTCTACGAGTTCTGGATCGATGGTTCCAGGAATCTTACCACTCTTACCGAGGATCATACCCCACATAGAGTCGTCCATCATCACGAAACGGCCCTTGCCCTGCTCCATGGTGAGGAGGTTCATCAATGAGATATTCTTCACATACTGGCTGAATGGAGTTACCAATGGAGGATAACCTACGCGTGGCCATACATACTCTACCTCGTCGAAGAGCTTGATCAGAAGGTCGTCCATAGACAATTCTTCCTCACCCTTCTTCTTGCGGATATTGTTGATCGTCTGACGCATACCACCGAGGTCTGCCATCATACTACCCATCATACCGCCAGGAAGACCGCAACCGAGCAACAATGAAGACATGATCTTATTGCCTGGGTTGATGAAGTAACCGAGCCACTCGTCGATGAATTCCTGAGTCATGGCACGAGCCTTCATGTAAGCGCTCATATTGATTTCAGGCACCTCAAAGCCCTCGTTCTTCAACATGCTGATGACAGAGATCACGTCTGGGTGAACCTTACCCCAAGACAATGGCTCGATGGCAGTATCGATGATGTCGGCACCATTGTTGCAGACCTCGAGGATAGAAGCCATAGAGAGACCAGGACCAGAGTGGCCGTGGTACTGGATGATAATCTCAGGATACTTGTCCTTGATCATCTTGGTCAACTTACCGAGGAAAGCAGGCTGACCGATACCAGCCATATCCTTCAAGCAGATTTCCTCTGCGCCGGCAGCGATGAGCTGATCAGCGATATTCATATAATAATCGAGCGTGTGAACAGGAGAATTGGTGATACAGAGCGCACACTGTGGAGTCATGCCACCTTCCTTAGCCCACTTGATAGAAGGAATGATGTTGCGCACATCGTTCAGACCATCGAAGATACGGGTGATATTAGTACCCTGCTTAGCCTTCACCTTGTACATCAAAGCACGTACATCATCAGGCACAGGATACATACGAAGAGCGTTCAGACCACGGTCGAGCATGTGAGTCTTGATACCTACCTCATTGAAAGGCTTACAGAAAGCACGAACTGCCTCGTTAGGATTTTCGCCTGCGAGGAGATTTACCTGTTCGAAGGCACCACCATTCGTCTCAACACGGCTAAAGCAGCCCATTTCGATAATAACTGGGGCAATCTTAGCCAACTGATCTTTACGTGGCTGGAACTTACCAGAGCTCTGCCACATGTCTCGATAAACGAGACTGAACTGAATTTTCTTCTTCATTATTTATTAATGTATTATATTCTAATGATTGACAAATCTATTTTTTGCAAGTGATTTTTCATCAAGTAACGGCTGCCATCAAACAGACCCGAAAGCCCCCTTTCTGGCAACGCATAATTTACCAAGGTGCAAAATTAGACAAAAAAATCCAATTATCAGCCTATTCAGCTATTTTTTTGCAAATATTGCATTATTTTATAAAGGTTCTACCGATTTTCACCGATAGAACCTTTGTCATTTCATTACGATTCTGAATGTTTCTCTTACGAAGTTTTCCTATTCCGCATCACCCTTTTCCAGTTCCTCGGTAAACTCCTTATGGAAAGTGCTGAAGAGACGCAGGATTTCCTTACGTGCCTCTTCCTCCTCATCCCAGAGATTCAGTTCACCAGCGCGATGAGCCAATATCATCTTGGCGCAGCGACGTATCTTGCGCTTGTTGTTGCGTGCCTGCAACTGGTCACCCTGTATAGGTTTCTGATTGATATAGGAGAATGCCAACAGCTGCTTCATGAACATTTCAAACATAGGGTCATCATGACGCCAGTCTTCATCATTCAGCCAGAACCATTGGAAACCATATTTCTGTTCCAGAGAAATGAGGTGGCCGCCCAATTCGTCCATATTACCGGCAGCCTTCTGGAACTGCTCGTAGGCATAATTGCCCAAAGCAGTAGGCTCCAGGACAAATTCCTCCTCGCTTCCTTCATCCATCGTACTGCCTCCCAAGGTAATACGCCAACGGTAGTTCTTGTTCTTGATCAATGCTTCATGGGCATTCATCATCAGTTCAGACAGTTTACCTTCGCTTGGCAGTTCATCCACCACAGACAGGCGATCACGCTGATCGCGCACAACCAACTTCCCCTCATGCTGGCGAAGCACACACATATAGATGAATCTATCATTGTCCAGATGCAGGGAGAAACGGTCGTTGCTATCATCGCCCACAAATTCATAGCGATAATCATCCACCTTCTCGTGTGGGATTTCCACATCACCGTGCATCTTGTTGCCACTCTTGTCATAAAGCGAGAATCCGAGATAAGGTATCTGTAGGCGCATGGTGACAGGAGCACCCTCCTTCTTCGGAGTCAAAGTGACCAGCAGACCTTCATCGCCGAAATCTTCCTTCTTGCAGACAAAACCGTCTCTTGTTTTTTCCGCCTTTTCCACCTTTACATCACCATGACGCCAGAAAAGGTCGAAAGTAATGGTATTTTCATCCTCATCAGTTACCTCAATGAAATCTTCCAGATCCATACCCAGGAAAACTGCCTTGGCTGGTTCTATGACTTCATCGTCATCATCCAGCACTCCCACCAGGATTTCTCCCGGCATAGGGTCGTCTTCCCATTCAGCATCTTCAGGAGCATTGGCTGCCTTAAACACGAGATAGAGCATTCTCACTTCCTTGCGGCTACCATCTTCCTTGCATTGGAACACCTTTGATTCCTTGGGTACATAGAATGGTGTAGATAGATACGGATTTTTGCATAATGCTGTATATTCGATTTCTGTCCACACCGGTTGTGTGTGAGTTGTGTTTACTGTCATCCTTCGTATTTAAATGTTTTTGTCTTTATACATGTTCTCGTAATATTTCTGATAGTCACCGCTGGTTACGTTGTCCATCCATTCCTGGTTGTCGAGATACCATTTCACGGTTTTCTCGATACCTTCCTCAAACTGCAGACTTGGTTCCCATCCCAACTCCTTCTGGAGCTTACGTGAATCAATCGCATAGCGCATATCATGTCCCTTGCGGTCGGTCACGTAGGTGATCAGGTCAAGGTCCTCACCTTCCTTGCGTCCGAGCAGACGATCTACGGTCTTGATCACCACCTTGATGATGTCAATATTCTTCCACTCATTGAAACCGCCGATATTGTAAGTCTCAGCCACCTTTCCCTTGTGGAAAATCATATCGATGGCACGGGCATGATCCACAACATACAACCAGTCTCTCACATTCTCCCCCTTACCATATACTGGCAATGGCTTGCGATGACGGATATTGTTGATGAACAATGGAATCAACTTCTCAGGGAACTGATATGGACCATAGTTGTTGGAACAGTTGGTCACGATGGTAGGCATTCCGTATGTATCGTGGAAGGCACGTACGAAATGGTCTGAGCTTGCCTTGGATGCTGAGTACGGAGAGTGAGGATTATACTTGGTAGTCTCTACGAAGAACTCCTCGCCATAAGCCTCGTGGTTCTTTCCGCTGGAAGCCTTGGTTGTGAAAGGCGCTGCAACACCCTCTGGATGAGTCATCTGCAGGGCACCATACACCTCGTCGGTAGAGATATGATAGAAGCGCTTGCCCTCATAACCCTCTGGCAGACTCTCCCAATAGATTTTGGCAGCCTGGAGCAAAGACAGGGTACCCATCACATTGGTCTGAGCGAAAGTGAAAGGATCCTTGATACTGCGGTCCACATGACTCTCTGCAGCCAGATGGATAATACCGTCCACCTGATACTCCTTCATCAGTTTCAGCATCAGGTCGAAGTCACAAATGTCACCCTTCACGAAGGTATAGTTTGGCTTATCCTCAACATCCTTGAGGTTAGCTAAGTTGCCTGCGTATGTCAACTTGTCGAGGTTGATGATATGATACTCAGGATACTTGTTCACAAAAAGTCTTACGACATGTGAGCCGATGAAACCAGCACCGCCCGTTATGATGATATTCTTCATTTCTATATGTTTTTAGTATATAATTTCAATTAGCTACTTTCTGTTCCGGATATTACTTGGCAGCCTCCAGATTAGCAATACATTTCTCAAGTGAATCTACCCAGTAAGGCACTTTCACGCCGAAGGTCTCCTTGATGGAACGCTTGTCGAGCACAGAGTAAGCCGGACGGGTTACCGGAGATGGATATTCAGAACTGTAACATGGTTGGATGTCGCAATCCGTATGTCCTGAGATTCTTGCTATCATCTGGGTGAAATCATACCAGGAACAAACTCCCTCGTTGGAGAAATGATAGATTCCTACCAGTTTCTCCTGCGCTTCCGCCGTCTTCATCTTCTCTAAGATGGTCTCGATGGCATAAGCCAGATCCAGCGCATAAGTAGGAGTACCGCACTGGTCGAACACCACCTTCAACTGCGGTTTGGTGGCAGTCAGGTTGAGCATAGTCTTGCAGAAATTCTTGCCAAACTCAGAATAAAGCCAGGCGGTGCGGATGATGACATACTTGCAGCCGCTGGCGATGATTTTCTGTTCGCCGTGGAGCTTAGTAGTGCCATAAACGCCCGTAGGAGTACCCTTCTGTTCAGGATTGCAAGGCACATTATAAGGTTCCTTACCAAACACATAATCGGTAGAAATCTGAACGAGCAGACCATCCACTTCTTTCATTGCCTTAGCAAGATTCTCCGGAGCATCCGCATTCAGTTTCTCAGCCAGTGCAGCCAACTTTTCATCGGTTTCACAAGCATCCACATTGGTCCAGGCAGCACAGTTGACGATAGCCTGCACCTCATTGTCCTTCACCATCTTTCGGATGGCATCCATATCCGTAATATCCAGATAAGTAGTCTCCAGACCCTCCACCTGATTGACATCCGTAAAGATATAATGATCAGTAGTATTCTTGCTAACGATACGCATCTCATTGCCGAGCTGACCGTTGGCACCCGTAACTAATATATTCATTTCTATTTATAATTTACAATTAGACCCACTTTTATCAGCATTTCTCCAAAGCCCTTTCAGGCCCTTTCCCAAAGCCCCTTTCAAGCCCTTTTTACCTTTAAAAGCAAGAACGTTCTTTTTACCTTTTTACTTTTTTACCTTTTTACCTTTAAAAAGGACTCTCAAAGTCTTTCAGCATATCATGCTTAGTATCCTTCTCAGAGAGAATAGCATGCTCTGTAGGAATCTTCCAGTCGATGCCCAAGCTCTCGTCGAGGATAGAGATTCCCCCGTCAGCCTCAGGATGATAGAACTCATCGCACTTATACTGGAACACAGCAGTTTCGCTGAGTACGGCAAAACCATGAGCAAAACCACGTGGAATAAAGAACTGGCGATGATTATCCTCGGTCAGTTCCACAGCCATATGCTTGCCATAGGTAGGAGAACCCTTGCGAATATCCACAGCCACATCGAGCACGGCACCCTTCACGCAGCGCACTAACTTAGACTGGGTGAACGGAGGGCGCTGGAAATGCAGTCCGCGCATCACGCCATAGGACGACATACTCTCGTTGTCCTGGCAGAAATGGATAGGATGGCCCAGTATCGGAGCCACCTTCTCGTCAAATTCACGCTGAGAGAAACTCTCGAAGAAATAGCCACGGGCATCCTTGAAGATGCGAGGCTCAATGATGAGCACGCCATCAATATCAGTTTTGATTACTTCCATATCTTAGTCCTTTAAACTGTTCTGATACCATTCATAAAGTTTCTTCACACCATCCTCGATTTCCACCTGATGGGTCCAACCGAGCGAGTGCAACTTGCTTACATCAATCAACTTTCTTGGAGTTCCGTCTGGCTTAGAAGCATCAAACTCCACCGTACCCTCGAAGTCCACCGTCTTCACGATCAGTTCAGAGAGTTCACGGATAGTAAGTTCCTTACCAGTACCCACATTGATGTGGCAGTTGCGGATTTCACCGAGCGAAGGAATGGCACCGCCACGACCCTCAGAATTGTTACGGTCAACGGCACCGTCCACCTTGGCACCATAGAAAACAGAACTGTATTTCTCGATACCGATGATGTCCTTGAAATCTACATTCAGGAGCACGTGAACGCTGGCATCCGCCATATCCTCGCTCCAGAGGAACTCACGCAGCGGAGTACCTGTACCCCAGAGCACCACCTTATTATTATATATACCATAGAACTCCAATGCTTTCAGGATACGCTCATGGTCGTTATGACCATCCACGTTGCCCTCGCCGATGAGTTCGCGCAGTTTATCAGTAGGGTTGATCGGACGCTTGTTCATATCCACCTCAATACTGTGCCAGTCGTCCTCATGAATCAGTTTAGCTAAGTAGATCTTGCGCATCATCGCAGGCATCACATGACTGTTTTCCAAGTGGAAATTATCATTCGGACCATAGAGGTTGGTAGGCATCACAGCGATATAGTTGGTGCCATACTGCAGATTGTAGCTCTCGCACATCTTCAGTCCGGCAATCTTGGCAATCGCATACTCCTCGTTGGTATATTCCAGAGGAGAAGTAAGGAGCACATCCTCCTTCATAGGCTGCGGTGCATCCTTCGGATAGATACAGGTAGAACCCAAGAAGAGCAGCTTCTTCACACCATGACTGTAAGCATTGCTGATGACATTACATTGCATCTTCATGTTCTGCATGATGAAGTCGGCGCGGTAGAGCGAATTAGCCATGATGCCGCCCACGAAAGCAGCAGCTAAGACCACAGCATCAGGACGCTCCTCATCGAAGAATTTCTGAACGGCATATTGGTCGGTCAGGTCCAGTTCCTTATGCGAACGACCCACTAAGTTATTGTAACCACGTTTCTTCAAATTGTTCCAAATAGCGGAACCCACCAAGCCATGATGCCCAGCAATGTAAATCTTACTATCCTTACTCAACATTTTTACATCAAAAATTTAAGTTATTATTTTCTCCGTGCAAAATTACGATTTTTCTCTCAAAGAATAAAAAGTTTTAGGGATTTATTTTGTATTTATCGCATTTTGATGTATCTTTGCACTACAAAAGGAATAAACATAATGAAAATCAAGACATTTTTAATCATCGGATTTGCCACCTTGGCCATGCTTTCCTGCCATCGTGGTCCCAAGCCACCGGTATCTCAGCAGAACTTGCCCATCAGCATGTCAAAACCAGCCAAGGGCGACAAAGCTATATACGGACTTGCCTGCATGGGATGCACAGACTCCGTAGTAATCATGCTCCCCAATCAGGGCGGCGATCCTGTAAAATATAATATTCTCGAAGCCAACCGCAACCGCCAGGTATTTGGCAATATCGAAGTGGGCGACTGGATCTGCATCATCCCTGCCAGGGAAAAGAATAAGGCAAGCATGGTCATCGACCTCGACAAACTGAAAGCCACCTGGACCTATCAGGTGATGCCTCATCTCAGAGATGTCACCCATCTCTCCAAGAGGCAGCAGCAACGCATTCTCGCCAATATGCCCGACAGCATCGTGGAAACCTACATGATTCCGCGCGAATACGGATTTACGCTCAAGCGAATGGGAGAAGCACGCTCCGTGGGAATGGTGGCGACCAACAGTTCGGTAGAGGACGACAGTCCTGTGGAATATCCTAAAGTTCCCCTTTACACAGAGTGGCACGCCTACAACGGCAAGCTGATCTTAGTGAAAGGAAGATACGAGTTTAACAATGTCGTTTTCAACGAGAAAACCACCTACGACACGCTTTCTTTCGTCTATATGAAGGATGATTCGCTCGCTCTCCGTGATTCTCGGGGCAATATCCAGAGCTATCACCGCAAGGCCAATGCGCGGACTGCCAATGCCGCAGCCCAGAAAGCAGCCCAGAAAGCAGCGGAAAAATTCAAGGAAGAACTCAAATAAAGTTCATGCGTTCATCGCTTGAAATCTGAGAGAAATCCTTGAAACAAGACTAAACGAGATGGAGAATTTCCGAAAAATGAGTAATACGACGGAGGCGTTCATGTTCGAACTCCTCCGTTTTTTCATGCGCCCATATCGTATGAAATGGGATATGAATGGCAGAAGCTCCTATCTTGAGGGCAGGCGCAATGTCGCTCTTGAAACTGTTGCCCACCATCACCAATTCCTCCGGCAGCACGCCCAACTCACGACAAAGTCGGCGATAAGCTTCCGGTTTCTTGTCGCTCACGATGCTCACCACATCAAAATATCGCTGCAGTCCCGATCGCCAGAGTTTATTCTCCTGATCCTGCAGTTCGCCCTTGGTAAAGACCGCCAACTTGTATTCCGTCTTTCTGAGTTTTGCCAAAGTCTCCTCCACCTCTTCGAGCGGTTTGGCATCCAGTCTCAGCAGCGTCTTTCCCAATTCCACCGCTCTCCCTATCACGCGGGCAGGCACCTTTCCGTCGCTCACCTTGATGGCATTTTCCACTAATGAGATGGTGAACGCCTTGACGCCATATCCCAAGTCCTCCATGTTTTCCCCTTCCGTCTCAAAGAGCGCAGCAGAGATTTCCTCCTTGCTTCCATAGTCAGAAAGCAAGTCACAGTACTCAGCCTCCACTTCCTCGAAGTAAGTCTGCAAGGCCCAGAGGGTGTCGTCGGCATCAAAAGCGATTGCCTTGATATGATCCAGTTTTTTCATATTTCTCATTTCTAATTTCTCATTTCTAATTTCTCATTTCTAATTTGTAATTTCTCATTATATAAGAACCCCATCTGCAAAAATAATACTTTTCCCCGAACTGACAAAGAAAAACGCGCAACAATCTGCTAAAAGCGACTGCTGCACGTCCGTCATTCATTCAATCTTAATAGAGAATTACTTTTCAGAACCAAAAGTTATTATTTATATCAGAATATGATCTCTTTTTAGAAACGAGTCATAAACTCTACTACAATCTTGTCCTTCTCAGAAGTCTTTGCCACACCGCCGTTGCGATAGAAATACTTCTCGTAGTTGATACGGATGTCAGAGATGAAAGGCTTGGCAAGACTGAGCGTCACACCCCCAGTCACACGATGGCGCTTATAGTCGTTGATTTTCAACACGCCAGGGTCCTCATCCGTAGCCCCATATCGGGTGCCATCACTGTGGTCGCTCATGAAATCATATCTTACCAATGGAGAAACCTTCCTGATCAGACTCTTCTGGTTGACCACCGGAATATCATAACATACAAAACCGTCAAAGGCGTGCACATCATGAAACGCATTCTTGGAATAATGCTTGAAGAGGTACTCCACCTCAGCAATCAGGCCGCCACGATGGAAGGTAATACCCGCATCATACATATTGACGGTGACATCAGAAGGCTTGATTTTCTGCGTACTCAGCACGAGATTCACATTCGGGAAGAGGAACTGCGCCTTGGCAGAATAGTTGATGCCCTTGGTCCAGTAATCCTTCTGGTTGGTAAGACCGGAGCCATTGAACACACCCGCATTCACGATGATAGGGAACCCCACGTTCCAGGTATAACCCACCTCAGCACCGACATCACGCACATTACCCACCTGCTTGGCGATAAACGAGCGGTTGGCGAAATACTGCTGATGAGGCGAGCGGTGCGCATCGATGGTGAAAGGCACACGTTCCTGACCGATAGTAAACTGGAGTGTACTCCATGGTTTGATACGGGTATAAGCATCGAGCATCTTGATTTTGCCCTCATCACAGAGGTCGATTTCCGCCTTGTAGCTCACCTCTTTAGTCACATTACCAGTCACATTGATACGGGCAGTTCTCACTTCGAAGCGTCCCTCCCCTTCCTCGGTCTGGTATTCGTACTTCGAGCGTATCGTACCGCCAATCTTCGGAGTACGGTCAACCTCCTTCTTTTCATCCTGAGCAAACACCGCTGCAGACATCATAGTGCAGAGCAGCAGGACCATTGTCTTCTTCTTCATATTCACATTATTAATATATTAGCACACATCATGAGGCCATAGCCTTAATTCGGGTGCAAATTTAGATAAAATTTCTGAATTATAAGCCAGTATA
>NZ_QTXV01000032.1:0-39407 GCF_003461825.1 Prevotella sp. AM42-24
TCTGTGTCATCTTATGAGGGCGGTTGCGGATTTGAGGTTATATAAATACCGCTACAAACATTTCCTATAATAAGGAAACAAGAGAACAGAATGCCAAGCAGTTGTCCTTGTTCGCTAAGTAGGCAAAGCGCCTTAGTCAGGGCACTATTGCGCCAAGGCAAGGGCACCTTTGTGCCCGGGTAAGAGCACAATTGTGCCCCCAAAAAGCACAAGGGTGCACAAGTCAGACACCACCCGTAAACCCGAAACACAGATTTCTATCTATCAGAGATACGAGTTGTAAACAAGTCATTTGTACTTAGGGAATAAGCTATATAGATTTCTGTAAGATGGTAGTTATCAATCCCTTCTCTGCCCTGGTATATTTTTCTCCCTGCCCACGCAAGAATTTTTCCGTGGGCAGGGAAAAATAAAAGTGGGTACAGAGACAAAAAACGCTCCCACTTCCTCACCTATTCAAGAAGAGGAAATGGGAGCACAAAATATCATGGTTAATTGTCTTTTTCTTTATAAATAACATTGTTAGCTCCACTCGTAATCTTAAGAGCTTCAGGATGTTCTTGGATAAACGTATTGATGTGGCGCACACGCTTTTCTTCCAAGATTTCATCTCCTTTGAAATACAAATGAGCCTTAATAGTATCAATATCCTGACGAATCAGCAAGATTTCTAAAGAACCTTTTTTCTTCACAATTCTATCACCAATATGATACTTTTGATCTAAATCCCAAGAAGAAGAAAACTTACAGAAATTCGTTTCATTAAATTTATTCTTTCCCATAAAATTAAAGCCACGGTATTCTTCACACGTTTCTATACGAAAATCACACTCCTTGGGAAGTTCTGTCTCTATAAGTTGCTTTTTTTTATTCGCATCTGTATCAGACAAATGGAACTCAAAAAAGAACCAAGCCATTCCAAGCAGAAAAACTGAAACAACTTTAAATATATTTTTAAAATCATCCATAATTTAAAAATTAAATATATAAGGATTTTCTACAACGCTACCATGAAGTCCATACCCAAAGCCAAAAGCATGGAGGGTAGCTTATTCATTTAGATTTAACGACACGACACCATTTGATTTTACAACACGAAGGACACTATCTCCTGAGATTTTACAAATACTATCACCTACGGAATAAACACCTTTAAGATTCCAAACTTTTGGAATCTTAAAGGTTACTCGTTTTCCTTCTCGTGTCACGCCATAAAAATTGTAAAATGAATTTTCATTAGCATCCAAAATTTTAAAATCATAATGCATTGACACACAATATTCCTTTACATCATCATCCATAACATATTGTTTGTGTGAAAAACGGAACATCACATAACCAAGCAATACACAGCCGACAACGATGTTCAATCCATTCAATATTATTGATATTTTTTTTCTTAGCTGTTTCATAAATTACTCCAATCTAAAACCTTAACAATTATATTCCTTCACCATGTACTTTTAATGCCAATTTAATAACGGTGTCTGTTTTTATCAAATAAAGTTCTTTTTCACCTGCCAGTTTATGAATACTATCACCTTCTGTACATACGTTTTCAAGACTCCAATTACGAGGTAATTTGTACCTGACAACACGCCCTTCTTTTGTTCTACCCTCAAAATTATAATATCGGTCACTATAAAACGACATTACTTTAAAGTCATACTGCAAAGGTAAACAGTTATCTAACACATCTTTGTCAATATCTTCATTCCTAGAAGGCAAAATAAAGAAATAAAAATAGAAGAACAACAATCCGCCAACTAAACAACCTACAATTTTAATTATATTTTTTAAATCTTCCATAGCCAATGTTATTAATAATGTACAAGATATTGTGTTGTTGAGAAGTTACCATGGACACCGACACCAGGTCCAATACCTATACCATATGATTCGTATTGGGCACTTGTTGGAAGACCAAGCCAATCAACACCAACACCATAATCCAAAGAACCCACTCCCAAAGTCACGCCAGCATTATACCCTTGTCCTTCCAAAGCCGACAAAGACAAAGGCACACTACCTATTGTAGCAGCTGCCAGGACTCCTTCTGCTCCCAAATGGAGAGACTGAGCACCGGATCCCCAGGGGCTTTACCTCTCACGACATTCGAGATGTTCACGCCCACCCTAGGTGTAACAGGCCACTTGCTGAATTGTTGTGCCTTAGCACTTACACCCATTGCCATCAGCAAGGCAAAGAGCAATGTAAACTTCTTCATACATTCATTTTTAACAATGCTATCTAAAATCAAATACGCGATCACAAAAATCACTTTGTGTCACAGTCCTTTTGTCATAACGTTTCTCTGCACGAATTTTCTGCATCGGATAAGACTTAGCAACCTGCAACTTGATTACATAGATGTAACAAGTATCATAAAGGCAAAACATATCCGGATCCGCAAGCACACAAGAATCAGGCAAGGCAATTGAACCAATTGTCGCCTTATAAAACTCCATTTTAGCCTTTGCATCAATAGGTAATTCAATGCTCTGCAATTGCTCATTCCAATATTTCCAGTCTCTCAATGTATCTACCCCAGAGAAATCTATCATCAATGTATCATTGGTACAATTTTTAATTTGAAAGAAACTACGCCTATCCATAACACAAGCACTACAAGAACACAATAAGTTGAAACCTATTAACACTAAAACTTTTTTCATTACTTCTATTTGCATGATAAAAAATCTATAATTAAAAAGATGACAATAATTTCCTCATCAAAAATGATGCACTAACATTTTTTGATGGATAATAGAGGTGGTAATGACCAGGAAATTTTATTTCCATTCCAAACCATCTATCTCTGAAATATTGTTTAGAAAGATAATTCGCCCAAGTCTCTGTCCAAAACTCATCATGTGAAATACCATTGTACGCCCAAATACCATCACAATTCATCGAACTTTCTTTCGCAATCACATCGTAATAAAAACGCATCCCCACTTTTCGAGCTTGAAGGACATGACCAAATTCATGCTGCATCATCACAATCCCATCAATTCTGCTACTAGAAAACACTCCATTACCTGCAAATATGCCTATATCTGGCAGCGTAAAAGCAGAATAATTATCACTCACAATTGAGCCCAACATACTACTTTCAAAAACGCGCTGTCCTTGGAACATTCCTACATATTTTGCTTTTATTTTATTCGCATCTGTATCAGACAAATGGAACTCAAAAAAGAACCAAGCCATTCCAAGCAGAAGAACAGAAACAACTTTAATTATATTTTTTAAATCTTCCATTTTCAGATTACATAAGAACAAAAAAAACGCTCCCACTTCCTCACCTATTCAAGAAGAGGAAATGGGAGCACAAAATATCATGGTTAATTGTCTTTTTCTTTATAAATAACATTGTTAGCTCCACTCGTAATCTTAAGAGCTTCAGGATGTTCTTGGATAAACGTATTGATGTGTCGCACACGCTTTTCTTCCAAGATTTCATCAACGGCAATCAAGATGCCGGTCTCCTCCACATCACCAAAACCATAGTTGATGGCCGTGCCGAAGAGCTTCATCGTAGGACTCAGATTCATGTAGGCATTAACCAACGGTGGAATGTTGAAACCAAGTTTACGCACCTCGCTATTCAAAATACGATAGTCTGCCTTGAAATCAGACTCTGTAAAGATAGCAGCCAACTCAGACTCTGGAGTTTCCAGTCGAAGAGGTTTCATCGGAATAACCAGGTTTTCCTTATCATCAAAATGCTTCTTGAGGAAGTAGAGAATCATGTCGCGACCTCGACGGATGTAGGAAGGATACATCGTCATCTTGCCAAAGAAATACTTGAGTTCAGGATAAAGAACCGTCAAGGCTCCCAAACCATCCCATAGATTATCTAAAGCAAAGATACTTTTCGAATTCTTGCGCACATTCTGATATTCAAGAGAAACGAACGAGCGCCCCAACTCTACCGTATAAGGCATATATTCCTTTAAAAATTTATCAGAAAAGTGGAACATGTGACTTGTAGCCAATATAGGCTGTCCGTTCTCATCCAATTTCCAGTCCTTTCCCAACAAATAGCGATAACCACCGATAATCTCATCAGCCTCGGGATTCCAGACAATGAGTTGCTTATAGCAATTCTCTCCGAAATCAAACTCATCCAAGTCCATCGACTTTCCAGAACCACCACCAGCGGTACGGAAAGCAATCTCACGCAAGCGGCCGATTTCCTTCAGTACATTAGGAGAATCATTAGCCGTTACAATATAGATTTCGTTATGACTTTTATTAGTCATACGAAGTTGCTTGTCGGGAGTTAACTCACTCTTCAGCAAGGCTTTGTCTATTGGTTGTATAATCTCTTCTTCCATTTTCTTTTTATAGAAATCCTATAATTCGTAAACTTTATCTTCTACATACTGCGCCCACTCTGTAGCCGTTTTACTTTTATCAAAAGTTTGCCACGGAATCGGCTTTCCTATTGCTATTCTGAAATGCTTGCCCACATTCTTGTACATCTCATCTACCAGAAACATCATGGCGAGATTGAACGGCAGATGCTTGTCACTAAATCTGGCAATACGATAGAAACGTTCTGAGTTCTGACCGCCGAAATGAATCGGCACGACATCTCTCTGATATTCAACACTCTTAGAAATGAAAGTCTTTTTCCAAGGGATGTCATGAATCGTACCATCATCACGCTTGCGACTATTAAGTCCTGCAGGGAACATCAACATGTGATTTTTGCTCTGGAAACCAGCCTCTACCATACGAGGGAAGTCACGACTGTTACGTCCGGTTTTGTTGATACCGATGCTCACAGGTTTCAAACCAGGAAGATTGAGCAGGAGATCATTCACCAGATAACGGAAATTACCATCATAATGCTGTCCGATGATGGAACCCAAAGCCACTCCATCCTGACCACCCAAAGGGTGATTAGAAACAAAAGTATAGAGCTTGCCGTCATTCTTGTCAGGCAAGTTTTCTGCTCCTACAATTTCAATATCCATCTTCAGATATTTCACACACTCAGTCAGCCACTCCGTACCCGACAGATGGCGACTTTCCCATAAGAACTTATTAACCTCGTCTTCGTGAACGAGTTTCTTGAGCCAAGACACGACAAATCCAGGCACGAATTTAGCCTTTGCACCCATCTTGCCTTTCAGTATCCTATCTATGTCGATTGTCTTTTCTATTGCTTCACTCATTTCATTATTCAGCTAAACTAGCTGCAAAAATAACTCAACTTTTTTAAATACGTGCCATTTTTGCGAAAAAAAATCAAAAAACACATAAATTTAGTTGGAAAAAGGCAGTTTTCTCTTTATTTTTGCCCACTTTAATACATTTTTCCTCGCATCAAAGTACACTTACGAAACAAGCTCGTTTCCCCACACAATCAACTTTTTTATTAAGTTTTTAAAAATTTGTGGGGAAAAGTGGGGGAATATGGGGGAAAATGTGTACCTTTGAACCCGAATTCTTTTATATAAGATGTACGTATGCGTTTTTTAGGCAACATAGAGGCTAAAACTGACGCGAAGGGACGTGCCTTCCTGCCAGCTTCTTTCCGCAAGATTCTTCAAGTTTCTGGCGAGGAAAACCTTGTCCTCAGAAAAGACGTCTTTCAGCCCTGCCTGGTCGTTTATCCTGAATCCGTATGGAATGAACTGCTGGACCAGTTGAGAAAGAAACTCAACCGATGGAATGCCAAGGAACAGCAGATATACAGAACTTTCATAGCAGACGCCATTTTGCTGACGCTCGATGGCAACGGACGTTTTTTGATTCCGAAGAGACTGCTCAAACAGGCTGACATAGAACAGAGCATCCGCTTCGTCGGCATGGGAGATACCATAGAAATCTGGAAAAACGAGGAAGAAGGAGAAACCTTCATGGAACAGGAAGAGTTCAGTAAGGCATTACAGGAAGTAATGTCATTTAATAACGAAGATTAAGCTACAAGAGAGATGGTAAAGACAGCAGAAACATATCATGTGCCGGTACTTCTCAACGAGAGTATTGATGGGCTAAATATACGACCAGGTGGCATCTACGTGGATGTTACCTTTGGAGGTGGTGGACACTCTAAGGAAATCCTTGCCAGAATCAACGGCAACGGCCATCTCTACAGTTTCGACCAAGATGCCGATGCAGAAAGAAATGTTGTGCCCAATAAAGACTTCACCTTTGTATGTTCCAACTTCAGATATTTGAAAAACTGGATGAGATACTATGGTGTGGACGGAATCGATGGTCTGCTCGCAGACTTAGGTGTTTCCAGTCATCATTTTGATGACGAGACACGTGGCTTTTCTTTCAGATACGATTCCCCACTCGACATGAGAATGAACAAAAGAGCTGGGAAAACTGCTGCAGACATTGTGAATGACTATGAAGAAAGCAAGCTGGCAGATATTTTCTATCTCTATGGAGAACTAAAGAATTCCCGACGTATCGCCTCTGCTCTCGTCAAAGCCAGAACAGAAAAAAGGATAGAGACTACTACCGACTTCATCAAAGCAGTAGAGCCTCTTTTCAAGAGAGAACGGGAGAAGAAAGATATGGCTAAGCTCTTCCAGGCGCTCCGCATCGAAGTAAACCACGAAATGGATGCACTCAAGGAAATGCTGAAGTCTGCCACAGAAATATTGAAACCTGGTGGAAGACTTTCCGTCATCACTTACCACTCCCTGGAAGACAGAATCGTCAAGAACGTCATGAAATCAGGCAATTCCGAGGGAAAAATCACGCAAGACTTCTTCGGCAGAATAGAGACTCCGTTTAAACTTATCAACAATAAGGTAATCGTCCCTAACGCTGAAGAGCAGGAAAGAAACCCAAGAAGCAGAAGTGCCAAACTTAGAATCGCAGAAAAGAAATGATGGAAGACAATAAAGAAGACAAGTCCAAGCTGGAGGCCGAAGAAGACAAGTCCAAGCAGGAACTGAAGGAAGACAAGACTAAAGGCGAGCCGAGGGAAAACAACGATAAGCTTGAACTGAAACAAGTTATCGCAGAACAGGCGATAGAGGGTGAAGCTCCCCTATCTTCCAACTTCTCGCTACGTAAAATCCTTGGTGGTGACATCCTGACTGCACGCATCATACGCCGGCAGATATGGTTAGTCATCCTGGTCGTTTTTTTCGTCATCATTTACATATCCAACAGATATAGTATTCAAAAAGACTTGATAGAAATAGACCAATTGCAAAAAGAACTGCAGGATGCTAAATACAAAGCACTTTCCAGCAGTAGCCAGATAACAGAGAAGAGTCGTGAAAGCAACGTATTAGAAATGCTCAAAAACAATAAGGACAGCGTTCTGCACATTGCCACACAACCTCCATATATAATAAATGTACCCGAACAATGAGCAAGTTTGATGCAAAAAAAGTGATGCCCAGATATCGTGCCATTTCATTTGGCCTGATTTTCTTTGCCGTATTAGTAGTCGGCAAGTCACTATATATCATGACTGCCAAGCGCGACTACTGGATGAAGGTAGCCAGCAGACAGAAGAAAGACTCGGTGACCGTTAAGCCTAACCGAGGAAATATCCTGAGCTGTACAGGACAACTCCTTGCCAGTTCCTTGCCTGAGTTCAAGGTATTCATGGACTTTGTTGCCCTCAGCGAGGCAAAAGGAGACTCCTTATGGAACGTCAAGGAAGATTCCATCTGCGATGGACTTCATAAAATATTCCCAGACAAGAGTGCAGCAGAGTTTAAGGCTCACCTGGAAGAAGGAAAAGCCAAGAAGAAGAGGCATTGGGTGATCTACAACGAGCGTATCAACTACAATACCTTCACGGAAGTGAAAGATTTGCCTCTCTTCAGACTTGGAACCAACAAGAGTGGATTCCATTGGGAGGAATACAATGCCCGTAAACGTTCGTATGGTTCGCTGGCTGGCAGAACTATCGGAGCGATGTTCGGTGCTAAAGATACGGCGAGATTCGGACTAGAATTGTCGTACGACTCCATTCTTCGCGGTACCAATGGTATTGTGCACAGAAGAAAAGTTCGCAACAAGTTCCTTGACATTACCGATACTCCACCTATTGATGGTGCAGATATCGTAACCACAATTGATGTCGGCATGCAAGACCTTGCAGAACGTTCGGTCATTAACGAGTTGAAGGAAATCAACGGAAACGTAGGCGTAGCCATCGTGATGGATGTGAAGACTGGCGATATCAAAGCCATTGTAAACATGGAAAAATGCTTTGATGGCGAATACCGCGAAATCCACAACCATGCTGTCAGCGACTTGCTGGAACCGGGCTCGGTATTCAAGACCGCCTCGTTACTGGTGGCTCTCGACGACGGTGTGGTTGACACGACTTACTCTGTTGAGACCGGCGGAGGTGTATGGCCGATGTACGGACGAGACATGAAAGACCATAACTGGCGAAAGGGAGGATATGGAAGACTTACTTTTGCCCAGACATTATGGTACAGTTCAAACATCGGCGTGAGCAGAATCATCGATGATCATTATCGCAACAACCCAGAAAAGTTTGTAAAAGGCATACATCGTATAGGTCTGGCGGATGATTTAAAAATTCCACTTGTAGGTGCAACACCGGCAAGAATCCGAATGCCTCACAAAAACAGTCATGGACAGTACGACAACTGGAGCAAGACGGCATTGCCATGGATGAGTATCGGCTACGAGACGCAAGTTCCGCCTATCTCTACGCTCACGTTCTACAACGCAATCGCCAACAACGGCAAGATGATGAGACCCCGTTTTGTAACGAAGGTTGTCAAGGATGGAGAAACAATCATGGAATTTCCACCGGAAGTTCTCCATGAGCGTATAGCCAAGGAGCAAAGCATCAAGAAGATACAGACCATCCTTGAGCAGGTGGTCAGTATCGGATTGGGAAAGAAAGCAGGTTCACCCAACTTCCTCGTTGCAGGAAAGACCGGAACTGCCCAAATGTCTAAAGGTGCTGGCGGTTATAAATCAGGTGGTGTCAACTACCTCCTGAGTTTTGCCGGTTATTTCCCTGCAGACAACCCACGCTACAGTTGTATCGTCTGCATACAGAAATCAGGACTTCCTGCATCAGGTGGCGGAATGAGTGGTAAGGTCTTCCATGAAATCTCAGAAGGTATCATGGCTCAAAGTCTGAAACTGGATGTAAAAGATGCACAAGACTCTGCATCAGTCATCATACCAGATGTTAAGAACGGAAACATACTGGCTGCTGACTACGTTCTGACCCATCTCGGTATAAAGACTAATACCAACTGGAGCGGAAGTTACCTGACAGGAAATCCAATTTGGGGAAAAGCCGAAAAAGTTGGCAACCGTTATGTGAAACTTGAAAAGCAAAAGCAATACGGTAAGGGAACGGTTCCAGACATCATCGGTATGGGAGCCCGAGATGCAGTATTCATGATGGAAAGCAGAGGCATAAAAACCAGATTGTACGGAAGAGGAAAAGTTACCAAACAATCCCTCATGGCAGGCAAACCGGTTAAGCAAGGTGCCTTCTGTGTCATCACGCTTGAGTGATGAGCACAGATTACATCTTACTGCTACATTTTGCAGCAAAACGATAAAGTCAATATAATAAGGTATATGATATACCTATTTAATATATATAATAGTAACATATAAAAAAGAAACGATATATGAAGTTACAAGAATTGCTCAAAAACATCAAACCGATCCAAATAATCGGAGATGCAGAAATCGAAGTCACAGGAGTGAATATCGACTCTCGAAAGATTAAGGATGGTCATCTCTTTGTTGCAATGAAGGGAACACAAGTAGATGGACACAAATTTATCCCAAAGGCCATTGAGCTTGGGGCTAAATCCATATTATGTGAAGATTTACCTCAGGAACCTGTTGAAGGGGTTACCTATATTCAAGTAGCTTCTACAGAAGATGCAGTCGGAAAAGCTGCTACCATCTTCTATGGCGACCCATCCCGAAAATTGAAACTTGTAGGTGTCACCGGTACAAACGGAAAGACGACCATCGCCACCTTATTATATAATATGTTCAGAAAGTTCGGTCATAAATGCGGTCTTCTTTCTACAGTTTGTAACTATATTGAAGACGAGGCAATACCAGCAGACCACACCACACCTGACCCGATAGAACTGAATGAACTTCTTGGGAAAATGGTAGAGGCAGGATGCGAATATGCATTCATGGAATGTTCTTCTCATGCTATTGCACAAAAGCGTATCGGCGGTTTGAATTTCGCAGGCGGTATCTTTACCAACCTGACCCGTGACCATCTCGACTATCACAAGACATTCGAGAACTACCGCAATGCCAAGAAAGCATTCTTCGACGGTCTTCCAAAGACAGCTTTCGCCATTACGAATGCTGACGACAAGAACGGCATGATTATGGTACAGAACTGCAAGGCAACTATCAAAACCTACTCTACCAGAAGCATGGCAGACTTCAAGGCAAGAATTCTGGAATGCCATTTCGGAGGTATGTATCTTGAGGTAGATGGCAGAGAAGTTGGGGTGCAGTTTATTGGCAAATTCAACGTAAGCAACCTGCTTGCCGTATATGGCGCAGCCATTATGCTGGGAAAACAGCCAGAAGATATACTCGTAGTAATGAGCACTTTGCATAGTGTCAACGGTCGTTTGGAGCCAATCCAATCACCAGAAGGCTATACCGCAATCGTTGACTATGCACATACTCCAGACGCATTGGAGAATGTGCTCAATGCTATCCACGAGGTACTGGACGGCAAGGGAGGTGAAGTCATCACCGTATGCGGAGCTGGCGGTAACCGAGACAAGGGTAAGCGTCCTCTCATGGCACAGGAGGCAGTAAAGCAGAGCGACAAAGTGATCATCACCAGTGACAATCCACGTTTCGAGGAACCACAGGACATCATCAACGATATGCTTGCAGGTCTGAATGCGCAACAGATGAAGAAAGTCATTAGCATTGCAGATCGCAAGGAAGCGATTCGTACAGCTTGCATGATGGCCAAGAAGGGCGATGTAATCCTCGTTGCAGGAAAGGGTCACGAAGATTATCAGGAAATTAAGGGCGTAAAGCATCATTTCGATGATAAGGAAGTAATACGTGATATATTTGGAATCAGCCAAAAATAATCTGAGGAATCAAATAGAAAAGAAGAAACTTTAAAAGAAAAATAAGAAAATGTTATACTATCTCTTTAGATTTCTGGAGCAATGGGGTATCTCTGGCTCTCACATGTGGGGATACATTTCATTCCGCGCGCTGCTGGCTCTGATTGTATCATTGATCATCTCTGCCTGGTTTGGCGAAAAGTTCATCAAGTTCCTCAAGAGTAAGCAAATCACAGAAACACAGCGTGATGCGAGCATTGACCCATTCGGAGTCAAGAAAATCGGTGTTCCTTCCATGGGAGGTGTCATCATCATCATGGCCATTCTGATTCCTGTGATTCTGTTGGGCCGTCTGCGCAACATCTATCTCATCCTGATGATTATTACCACCGTCTGGTTGGGATTCCTTGGAGGCATGGATGATTTCATCAAGATTTTCAAGAAAGACAAGGAAGGATTAAAAGGAAGATATAAAATCGTAGGTCAGGTAGGTATTGGACTTATCGTTGGACTTGTGCTATGGGCTTCTCCGGATGTGAAGATGAACGAAAACTTAGCCATTGAGCGTCAGGGACAGGAAACCGTAGTCAAGCATCGTACGGAAGCTACAAAATCTCTGAAGACTACCATTCCTTTCATCAAGGGGCACAACCTGGACTATTCCAACATCACAAGTTTCTGTGGTAAATACAAGACTGCTGCCGGTTGGATACTGTTCGTCATCATGACTATTTTCGTGGTTACAGCCGTTTCAAATGGCGCCAACCTCAATGACGGAATGGATGGTATGTGTGCAGGAAATTCAGCAATTATAGGTGTGGCATTAGGCATTTTGGCATACGTTTCGTCACATATCCAATTTGCCGCCTACCTCAACATCATGTATATTCCGGGTTCAGAGGAACTGGTAGTTTTCTTCTGCGCATTCATTGGAGCGCTCATCGGTTTCCTATGGTACAACGCCTACCCTGCTCAAGTATTCATGGGCGATACCGGTTCGCTGACCATCGGTGGAATTATCGCTGTAGGTGCCATCATCATCCACAAGGAATTGATGTTACCTATCCTCTGCGGTATCTTCTTTGTAGAAAGTCTGAGTGTTATCGTTCAGGTATATTACTACAAGCTCGGAAAGCGAAAAGGAGTAAAACAACGCATCTTCAAGCGCACTCCTATACACGACAATTTCCGTACGCAGGAAAGCCAACTGGACCCAGAATGCAAGTATCTTCTCAAGAAGCCAAAGGGTGCATTCCATGAGTCTAAGATTACGATCCGCTTCTGGATTGTTACCATTATTCTGGCCGCATTGACCATCATAACTCTGAAGATTAGATAAACTGGCAGTAATTGTCAGACATATAAAATAACAATATGAAAAAAATTGTAATTTTAGGAGCCGGCGAAAGCGGTGCAGGTGCAGCCGTGCTGGCAAAGAAGGAAGGTTTCGAGGTTTTCGTCTCTGATATGTCAAAAATCAAAGACAACTATAAGAAACTGATGGATGACCACAATATCGAATGGGAAGAAGGTCATCATACGGAAGAGAAAATTCTGGATGCCGATGAAGTTATCAAGAGTCCTGGTATTCCTAAGGAAGCACCTATGATTCAGAAGTTGATAGCTAAAGGCACACCTATCATCAGTGAAATCGAATTTGCTGGCAGATATACAGATGCTAAGATGATCTGCATCACAGGTAGTAACGGTAAGACCACAACTACTTCTCTGATATATCATATCATCAAATCGGCTGGCTATGACGTAGGTTTAGCTGGCAATATCGGCAAAAGTCTTGCATTACAGGTTGCAGAAACTCCTCATCAATACTATGTCATTGAGCTGAGCAGTTTCCAATTAGACAATATGTATCAGTTCAGAGCTAACGTGGCTATCTTGCTGAACATTACTCCAGACCACCTGGACCGCTACGATTTCTGCATGCAGAACTATACTGATGCCAAGATGCGCATCACACAGAATCAGACTGAGGAAGATAGTTTCATCTACTGGAACGACGATCCTATCGTGAAAAAAGAATTAGAGAAATACAACCTCAAGTCACATCTTTGTGCATTTGCAGAGAACAAAGAAGAAGGAACTGTTGGCTACATAGAGAATGGCAAGTACATACTCGATTTTCCACAGGCATTTGAAATGCCACAGGCAGACATGAGCCTCAGCGGAAAGCATAACATCTACAACAGTCTGGCTGCAGGTCTGGCTTGCAACATTGTAGGCATCAGCAAAGAAATCCTCCATAAGGGATTAAGCGACTTCCCTGGCGTGGAGCATCGTCTGGAAAAAGTAGGAAAGTTTGATGGTGTATATTATGTCAACGATTCTAAGGCGACAAACGTGGATGCATGCTGGTATGCACTTGAAAGTATGACAACTCCTACTATTCTTATCATTGGAGGTAAGGACAAAGGTAACGATTACAATCAAATAAAAGACCTGGTAAAGCAGAAGTGTGCCGGCATCGTATATCTCGGAGCAGACAACCAGAAGTTACACGATAATTTTGACGAGCTGGGTATTCCTGTACGTGACACCCATAGCATGAAGGACTGTGTAGCGGCCTGCAAAGAACTTGCTAAGCCTGGCGATACCGTTTTACTGAGTCCTTGTTGTGCAAGTTTTGATCTGTTCAAGAACATGGAAGATCGAGGCGAGCAATTCAAGACTTTAGTCAGATTATAATAAAGATAGGAAATAATCAAATGAACAAGAAAATAGGCAACATATTTAAAGGAGACAAGGTAATATGGATGGTGTTTTTCTTCCTTTGCATGATTAGCATTATTGAGGTATATTCTGCCTCAAGTTCGCTAACATACAAAAGCGGCAATTACATGAAGCCTGTCATCCGACATATAGGATTCATCATCTTTGGAATCTTCACCATGATTTGCATGCTCAAAGTAAAATGCAAGTACTTCAAGATTGCCACTCCATTCATGCTTGCCATTTCTTTAATCATGCTGATTTGGGTATTGATAGCCGGTCAGGCTACCAATGGTGCATCAAGGTGGGTAAATTTTATTGGTTTCCAATTCCAGCCTTCCGAATTCGCTAAGGGAGCAGTTATTCTGGCCGTGGCCCAGATTCTCAGTGCCATGCAGACAGAGAATGGCGCCGACAAACGCGCGCTCAAGTATATTATAGTTGCTTCGTCTATTTTCATCCTACTGATTGGGCTTGAGAACTTATCCACAGCCATGCTGCTATGTCTCACCATCTTTTTCATGATGATCATTGGAAGGATTCCTAAGGCACAACTCGGAAAACTATTGGGATTAGCCATAGCATCTGGAGCGATAGTAATTGCAACGGTGATGCTTGTAGGAAAAGACAAGAATCAGTCAACAGGTGACAATACGCTTACAGAGAATATCAAGAAAGAGGAAAAAGAACCTGGCTCCATCGAAAAGCTATTCCATAGAGCAGATACGTGGAAGTCGCGAATAGACAAATTCCTGAACCACAAAGATGTTGCTCCAGAAGATGTTGACTTGGATAAAGACGCACAGGTTGCTCATGCAAACATAGCCATAGCCTCATCCAACATCGTGGGCAAAGGACCAGGCAACTCGGTTGAACGAGACTTCCTGTCACAAGCCTTCTCCGACTTCATCTACGCCATCATCATAGAAGAGATGGGAATAACCGGAGCCGTATTTGTGGTCTTCCTATACATTATATTATTATATAGAGTAGGAAGTATAGCCAACAGATGTGAGAACAACTTTCCTGCATTTCTCGCCATGGGACTTGCCATACTGCTCGTCACTCAGGCATTGTTCAATATGCTCGTAGCAGTAGGTTTAGCACCAGTTACCGGTCAGCCGCTTCCACTCATCAGTAGAGGTGGAACTTCCACCGTCATCAACTGTCTATATGTTGGAATCATATTGAGTATCAGTAGAAGTGCCAAGAAAAAAGACGAGTGCAATACAGAAGCAAATACATCAAAATTGGCTACTGCATAAAAAAACACTATAAAAAATAGTGAAAAATGTAGAATTGTTGATTTTTTTATTTATCTTTGCGTAATAAATTAGAAAATTATGAATAATGAACTGAGAATTATAATAAGTGGAGGTGGAACTGGAGGACATATTTTCCCAGCTGTATCCATCGCCAATGCCATCAAGGCCAAATACCCTGAAGCAAAGATTTTATTTGTTGGAGCATTAGGCAGAATGGAAATGCAACGTGTTCCTGCTGCCGGGTATGAGATTAAGGGATTACCTATCTGCGGCTTTGATCGTAAGCATCTGTTCAAGAATATTGCCGTGCTCTTCAAAATATGGAAAAGCCAAAGAATGGCAAAGAAAATCATCAACGACTTCAAGCCAATGGCTGCAGTCGGTGTTGGTGGTTATGCCAGCGGCCCTACTCTTAACGTATGTGCAAGCAAGGGTATTCCTTGTTTAATTCAGGAACAGAATTCATATGCAGGAGTAACCAACAAGTTACTCGCAAAGAAAGCTGACAGAATTTGTGTGGCATACGAAGGAATGGAACGTTTCTTCCCTGCTGACAAGATCATCATGACAGGAAACCCTGTACGCCAAAACGTATTGGAGACTACTGTTACGGTGGAAGAAGCAAGAAAACAATTCGGACTTGCACCTGAAAAGAAAACCATTCTTCTGGTAGGTGGTAGTCTCGGAGCAAGAACCATCAATGAAAGCGTATTGCAAAACTTGGATAAAATTGCCAAAAGTGATATCCAGTTTATCTGGCAAACAGGTAAGTATTACAAGGCATCCATCGCTGAACAGATGAAAGGCAAAGAATTGCCAAATCTCAAAATCATGGATTTTATCAGCGACATGGGAGCGGCATACAAAGCTGCAGACTTAGTTATCAGTAGAGCCGGTGCCAGCAGTATCAGCGAATTCTGTCTTATAGGCAAACCTGTCATTCTGGTTCCAAGTCCTAATGTAGCAGAAGATCACCAAACGAAGAATGCCATGGCACTGGTAAATAAAGATGCAGCCATCTATGTAAAAGACTGCGAAGCACCTGGCATACTTATCGACAAGGCTATCAATACAGTCACAGATATTCAGAAATTAAACTCACTCAGTGAGAATATTAAAAAATTAGGTTTAAAGAACTCTGCCGACGTCATTGCCGACGAAGTTGTAAAATTAGCAAGAAAGTAATGGAACTGAAAGATATTAAAGCAGTATATTTCGTAGGAGCTGGCGGTATAGGCATGAGCGCTATCGCAAGATATTTCCTCAACAAAAAGTTGGTTGTTGCTGGTTACGACAAGACCCCTTCTCACCTTACACATGATTTGGAAAAAGAAGGCATGCTCATCCATTATGAGGAGAATACAGACCTGATACCAGAGGCTTGCAAGGATCCAAAAACGACATTGGTCATCTTTACTCCAGCCATCCCAGCAGAGCACAAGGAACTTGTGTATTTCCATGAGAATGGATTTACCATCGAAAAACGTGCCCAGGTATTAGGTACTTTGACTCGCACACATAAGGGTTTGTGCGTAGCAGGAACTCATGGTAAGACCTCAACATCAACCATGTGCGCCCACATCATGCATCAGAGTCATATAGACTGTAACGCTTTCTTGGGCGGTATTTCTAAAAATTACGGCACCAACTACATACTTTCCGACAAGAGCGACTATGTAGTCATAGAAGCTGATGAATTCGATCGCAGTTTCCATTGGTTGCGTCCTTGGATGAGCGTAATTACTGCAACAGACCCAGACCATCTGGACATCTATGGAACAAAAGAAGCATATCTGGAAAGTTTCCGTCATTATACAGAACTTATCCAACCAGGAGGTGCACTCATCATCCATAAGAATCTGGAAATGAAACAGAACGTACAGGATGGAGTTAGAATCTACGAGTACAGTCTTCATGAAGGAGATTTCCACGCAGAAAACATCAAGATAGAGAATGGCGAAATCACATTTGACTTCATTTCTCCTATCGAAAATGTAGAGAACGTAGAACTCGGTCAGCCTGTGCCAATCAACATCGAAAATGGTATTGCCGCAATGGCAATGGCACAATTGAATGGTTGCAAGGCAGAAGAACTCAGACAAGGAATGAAGACATACGAAGGTGTTGAAAGACGCTTTGATTTCAAAATCAAAGATGCCAAGCACGTATTCCTATCAGACTATGCCCATCATCCAAAAGAAATCTACCAGAGTGTAAAGAGCATCAGAGAGCTGTATAAGACACGAAAGATTACTGCAATCTTCCAGCCTCATCTTTATACCAGAACACGAGATTTCTACAAGGATTTTGCAGAAAGCCTGAGCATGCTTGATGAAGTAATCCTGTGTGACATCTATCCAGCAAGAGAGGCTCCGATACCAGGAGTGACCTCAAAGCTCATCTACGACAATCTCAAGCCAGGAGTAGAAAAGAGCATGATACACAAAGAAGATGTACTGGATCTTGTAAAAAATAGAGATTTCGATGTTCTTATCGTATTGGGAGCTGGCGACTTGGACAACTACGTTCCGCAAATGACAGAAATTCTTAAGCAGAAATAATGCGCATCAACTGGAAGAAAACGATTATCATCACACTGGATTTCGCCATAGGTATATATCTGGTGTTTGCATTCACCAAGCTGAACAAGCCTGATGAATCAAACTTAATATGCACCAAGGTAAACATCAACATACAAGATGAGATGACCAATGGCTTTCTTGATGCAAAAGAAATAAAAAAGAGACTGAAAGCAAAAAAGATCTATCCTTTAGAGAAACCTTTGAACAAGATTAGTACTCGCCATATAGAGGAGACTCTGATGCAAAGTCCTTTCGTCAAATCTGCCGAATGCTACAAGACTCAAGACGGTCTCGTTGATATCAACCTTACTCAACGCATGCCGATCGTAAGAATCAAGAGCATCAATAATGAAGACTATTATGTAGATGACCATTATCAGATTATGCCCAACACCAAATACACCAGCGATATGATTATCGCCACGGGCTACATCAATAAATGGTATGCTCAAAAATATGTCTCGTTATTAAGCAAGGCATTGATGACTAACGAGTTGTGGAGAAATCAAATAGAACAAATTAACGTTCTACAAGATAAAGGAATAGAACTTGTTCCTCGAGTAGGAAACCATGTCGTCTATCTGGGCAATCTTCCAGAAGCAAACGCTGTGGAAAAACGGGAGAAAGACATTCAAGACTTCGTAAACCGAAAGATGTCACGCTTGGAAAATTTCTACAAATATGGACTATCCAAAGCTGGTTGGAACAAATACTCATATATCAATCTGGAATTTGACAACCAGATTATTTGCAAAAAGCATAATAGCAACAGCTAGTATAAATAGCTAATAAAAATAAAAAAGAATCAGATAATATATAAAGACTATGCCAAAGGAATTTATAGTAGCAATAGAGCTAGGGTCATCCAAGATGACGGGTATAGCAGGCCAGAAGAATTTAGATGGCAGCATCACTGTACTAGCACTCGTGGAGGAAGACTCGTCTTCTTGCATCAGAAAAGGTGTCATCTATAACATAGACAAGACTTGCCAGAGCTTGACTAACATCATAAATAAATTGAAAACAATTCTCAAGCAAGACATTTCTCAGGTCTATGTCGGCGTAGGAGGAAGATCTATCAAGAGCGTCAAGAACATAATTGTAAAAGATTTACCTACCGCATCCATCATAACTCAGGAAATGATTAATGAGCTGATGGATATCAACCGCAACATGACATATCCTGATCAGGAGATCTTGGATGCTGCAACACAGGAATATAAGATAGATAACCAATATCAGATAGACCCTGTCGGCATACAATGCAATCACCTGGAAGGTATTTTCCTCAATATCTTGTGGAAAAAGAATTTCTACAACAATATTTACGCTTGTTTTGAGAAAGCCAACATTCCGATAGCAGAAATGTACTTGGCACCTCTCGCCATGGCAGACAGCGTATTGACAGACTCTGAGAAGAGAGCTGGCTGTGCGTTGATAGATTTGGGTGCTGACACGACGACGGTATCTGTATATTACAAAAATATTCTTCGCCATCTGTCAGTCATTCCACTTGGCGGTAATAATATCACCAAGGATTTGACCTGTCTTCAGATAGAAGAGCAAGAGGCTGAGAATATGAAATTGAAATATGCTAAGGCATATACAGACATCAAGAATATCGACCCAACTCTCAACTATTCTATTGACAAGGACAGAGTAGTAGAGAGCAAAAAGTTTATAGAAATTGTTGAAGCCAGAGTAGAGGAAATCGTTGAAAATGCCTGGTATCAAGTCCCTATAGAATTTGCTGACAAACTTTTGGGAGGTATTATCATTACGGGTGGCGGAAGCAATATGCCTGAAATAGAGAAGGTATTCAGAAACCACACCAATACTCCTAAGATTAGATTTGCTAAGTTTGTTACCCAAACCGTAAAAGCGAAAGATGCAAAGATCAACAACCACGATGGTACCATGAATACCATTCTGGGACTTCTTGCCAAGGGTGACATGAACTGCAGTGGGGATGAAATCAGCAACGATTTGTTCACCAACAATATAGAACGACCTCTTGCCGCAGACAGTACACCAAAGGTTTCTCGCAACCCTAATGAAACTGCAGGAACAGGAGTTGTACCTACTCCTGCTCAAAAACGTGAAGAGGAGTTGAGAAAGAAGAAAGAGGAAGAAGAAAGACTGGCTAAAATCGCAGAAGAGGAAGAAAAAGAGCGCGAAGAGAAAAAGCGCAAAGAAAACAGTTTCCTCCATAAAGGATTCAGAAAGCTCAAGGATTTCTTCCTGGATACAATCTCTGAAGAAGAATAAAAATGCTCAAATAGTAGGGTAAACTCTCTAAAAATGGACTATAATTAGGATAAACTCTAAAGAATATAAAGATTATGCAAGATAGCAAACCACATATCCTTGATTTCGGTGAACCGGAAAAGGAAAATAGCATCATCAAAGTAATCGGTGTTGGTGGTGGCGGCGGCAATGCAGTCAACCACATGTACCGGGAAGGCATTCACGATGTAAGTTTTGTACTTTGTAATACCGACAATCAGGCACTTAATGATTCTCCTGTACCAGTCCATCTCCAATTAGGAAAAGAAGGACTTGGAGCCGGCAACAAACCTGAAAAGGCAAAACAAGCTGCCGAAGAGACATTGGAAGACATCAAACATATGCTTAATGATGGTACCAAGATGGCTTTCATTACTGCAGGTATGGGCGGAGGAACAGGTACTGGAGCTGCTCCTGTCATTGCACGCGTCAGCAAAGAACTGGGCATATTGACAGTCGGCATCGTAACCATTCCTTTCAAATTTGAAGGTCCGAGAAAAATCGACCAAGCACTCGACGGCGTTGAAGAAATGTCTAAACATGTAGATGCCTTGTTGGTTATCAACAATGAAAGACTTCGTCAGATTTATCCTGATCTGGCGGTTTTGGATGCATTCGGCAAGGCAGACGACACGCTAAGTGTAGCTGCCAAGAGTATCGCAGAAATCATTACTGTACACGGTCTCATCAACCTTGACTTCAATGATGTTAAAACCGTCCTCAAAGACGGAGGCGTTGCCATCATGAGTACGGGTTATGGTGAGGGTGAAGGACGCGTCAAGAAAGCGATAGCTGATGCATTGAACTCACCTCTGCTCAATGACAATGATGTTTTCAATTCCAAAAAGATCCTTCTTAGCATTGCCTTTGCAAGTGAAAAGAAAGACAATCCGGGTCTTACCATGGACGAAATGAATGACGTAAACGACTTCATGGAAAAATTTGGTGATGACTTTGAATTGAAATGGGGACTTGCCATTGACCCTGAATTAGGAAGCAGAGTCAAAGTAACCGTCTTGGCTACAGGTTTCGGATTGGAAGATGTAGAAGGTATGAACCGCCATCTCAAGAAACATACAGAAGAAGAATCCCGACGCCTTGCAGAACAAGAAGAAAAAAGAGCAGAGAACGAGGAAAGAAGAAAGAGATATTATGGAAGTGACGGTACAACGACTCAGTACAAACGTCACCCACATATCTTCCTGTTCAAGCCAGAAGATCTGGACAATGAGGATGTGATTCTACAAGTAGAGAACACACCAACATATAAACGTACAAGACAGACTCTTGAAGAAATCCGAAACATCGCTTCTGGAAAAATCGAAGATGATGAAAACAGAAACGCAGATGGAAGTGAGCCTGTACAGGGAGTCATCAGTTTTGCATAAGTAAAATCCTCACAAAGGATTCAGCAGAACAATTCCTGAAGTACTGATAAAGACTTCAGTTCCGGAAATCCGGGAATATGAAGACGATAATATTCTATCATCACCTCTACAGAATGATTCCGCTCCTGGCGGGACATCTTGTAGAGGTGCATTGTTTTATAGTCTAATCGGAACATTTGCAAAAGATGAAAAGAATCACTTTCTGATAAATAATGAGAATGAGCAGGAACGTAAGGTACGAACTTCCCCTCATCCAAATCAAAATACTTAGATTGTTCCAGTCCTTCACTCAAATTGGGTCCTATTCCCATATAAAAACTCAATCTCATTAAAAACAGCAAATGAAAATTAGCAATTCCTTCATGAGCACCATCAAACCAAACCAAACTATCATAAACAAAATAAAACAAAGGAAGATTCTTCTGTTCTAATTTGGTAGCATACAGCAGGAACTCTGCCAAAAACAGAGAAACAGATATTTTTATAGGAGAAAAAGGAATATCCTCATAAGGGTAGAGAATACCTATATTTTTAATACGCTGCAAATTCTGGTTAGCCCGGAAATCAAATTCTAAAGTCACCAAAGTCAATGGCTGGAAATATTGTCTTTTGGAATTACTCTTTGAAGATTTTGGAATTTTCACCAAAAAGGACACTCTTCCTCTGGATTCCGTCAGAAAATCCACAATAAATTGCGACTCTCCATATTTAATAGAATGTAGGACAATTGCTCTTGTTTTTTCCATCATACGAACGTTTTTAGATGATTTTGAGGGCAAAATTACAAAAAAAACACGCATTTAGAGAAAATTTTCCAGAAAAAATTTGCAGGATTAAAATAAATGTAGTAACTTTGCACCCGCAAAACAACAAATGGTCCCTTCGTCTATCGGTTAGGACGAGAGATTTTCATTCTCTAAAGAGCAGTTCGACTCTGCTAGGGACTACATAAGAAAATAAAAAAATAAAATATTAAGATGGCAAATCATAAATCATCAATCAAGAGAATCCGTCAGGACAAAAAGAAGTCTTTGCACAATAAGTACTATGCAAAGACAATGCGTAACGCTGTACGCAAGTTGCGCAACATGACTGATAAGGAAGAGGCTGTAAAGCTCTATCCTACAGTTCAGAAGCTTTTAGACAAATTGGCTAAGATTAACGTTATCCATAGCAACAAGGCTGCAAACTTGAAGTCAGGTTTGGCTCAGCACATTGCTAAGTTGGGTTAATACAACGTTAAAAGCTAAAAAGATATATAAGGTTGCAATTCGAAAGAATTGCAACCTTATTTATTTTATATCAAAACTAAGCATTTCACTATTTTTTGCAGTTTTTTAGCAACAAAAATTGCATATTCTCATGTTTTTTCCGTATCTTTGCACGATAATAATACTAAGCAAAGAAATGGCAGAAAATACAAACAACGCAAATAATTATTCAGCGAGCAACATTCAAGTCCTCGAAGGCTTGGAAGCTGTTCGTAAGCGTCCTGCGATGTACATTGGTGACATCTCAGAAAAGGGTCTCCACCATTTGGTCAACGAGACCGTTGACAACTCCATTGATGAAGCCATGGCTGGATATTGTACAGACATTGAAGTTACAATCAATGAAGACAATTCTATCACCGTAGAAGACAATGGTCGTGGTATCCCTGTTGATATGCATGAAAAGCTTCACAAATCCGCACTCGAAGTCGTTATGACAGTACTTCACGCAGGTGGTAAATTTGACAAAGGTTCCTACAAGGTATCTGGTGGTTTGCATGGTGTAGGTGTAAGTTGTGTAAACGCACTCTCTTCACACATGAAATCTCAGGTATTCCGTGGAGGTAAAATATATCAGCAAGAATACGAAAAAGGTAAGCCCCTCTACCCTGTCAAGGTTGTTGGTGAGACAGAAAAGCGAGGTACATGCCAGCAATTCTGGCCAGACCCTACAATCTTCACCCACACCATTTACAAATGGGATATCATCGCAAGCCGTATGCGCGAGTTGGCATTCCTCAATGCTGGTATAAAGATTACCCTTACAGATCTCCGTCCTGACGAAGAAGGTAAAACCAAACAAGAGGTTTTCCATGCAAAAGATGGTCTGAAAGAGTTTGTAAGATACGTTGACCGCCATCGCACTCACCTGTTTGATGATGTCATCTATCTCAAGACAGAGAAGCAAGGCATTCCTATAGAGATTGCCATCATGTATAATACAGACTATACAGAAAACATCCACTCCTACGTAAATAATATCAACACGATAGAGGGTGGTACTCACCTTACTGGTTTCCGCATGGCTTTAACCCGTACGCTCAAAGCTTACGCAGAAGCTGATCCATCAATCTCCAAGCAGATTGAAAAGGCTAAGGTAGAGATTGCTCCTGAAGATTTCCGCGAAGGCCTTACTGCTGTCATCTCTATCAAGGTTGCAGAACCACAGTTTGAAGGCCAGACTAAGACCAAATTAGGAAACAGCGAAGTACAGGGTGCCGTTCAGCAGGCTGTCAATGAAGCTTTGGCTGATTATCTGGAAGAACACCCAGATGAAGCTAAGCGTATTTGCGAAAAAGTAGTTCTGGCAGCAACAGCACGTATCGCAGCCCGCAAAGCTCGTGAAAGCGTACAGCGAAAGAACTTCATGACTGGTGGCGGTCTCCCAGGAAAACTTGCAGACTGCTCTATCAAGGACCCTAAGGAATGCGAGATTTTCCTTGTCGAGGGTGACTCTGCTGGCGGTTCTGCAAAACAAGGTCGCGACAGATTCCATCAAGCAATTCTTCCTTTGCGCGGTAAAATTCTGAATGTAGAAAAAGTACAATGGCACAAAGTCTTTGAGGCTGAGTCCGTTATGAATATCATCCAGAGTATCGGCGTACGCTTTGGAGTAGATGGTGAAGACAGCAAAGAGGCTAATACAGAAAAGTTGAGATATGACAAGATTATCATCATGACCGATGCCGATGTCGATGGTTCTCACATCGACACACTTATCATGACTCTCTTCTATCGCTTTATGCCTAAGGTTATCGAGGAAGGACATCTCTATATTGCAACTCCACCTCTCTACAAATGCTCATTCAAGAATAAAGTCAGCGAATACTGCTATACTGAGCAGCAGCGTCAGGCTTTCATTGACAAATACGGAGAAGGACAAGAGGATAAAAACATTCACACACAACGATACAAAGGTTTGGGTGAGATGAATCCAGAACAATTGTGGGAAACTACTATGGATCCATCTACACGATTACTCAAACAGGTTACAATAGAGAATGCTGCACAAGCAGATGAAATCTTCTCTATGTTGATGGGTGATGATGTTGAACCTCGTCGAGAATTCATTGAACAAAATGCGACCTACGCTAATATTGACGCATAATAAATACAAGGCAGGCTCATTAAACAAGCCTGCCTTGTATTTATATTCAGTAATATTACCTTATTAACCGGAAATATAATGACTAAAGAATTTTTTTTTAGCCTTTCTCTATGTGCTATAAGTTTTACAGCAAATGCACATAAGAAGGCAAATACAACGCAACTTCCACTTACCTTATGGTATAACCAAGAGGCACATGCCTTTGAGGAATCACTACCTATCGGCAATGGCAAGTTGGGAGCATTAGTTTATGGTGGAGCTGATAATGATTCTATCTACCTGAACGACATCACTTTGTGGACAGGACAACCTGTTAACCCTCAAGAAGGAGGTGAGGCATATAAATGGATACCCAAAATACGGGAAGCTCTGTTTAAGGAAGATTATAAGACAGCCGATTCCTTGCAACATTTCGTGCAAGGACACAACTCGGAATATTACCAGCCTTTAGGCCTGATTCAGATAAAGGACTTTAATCAAGGGAAGATCAGTAACTATCATCGCCAATTAAGCTTAGATAGCAGCCTGGTATCCATCAGTTTTGTGCGTAATGAAGTTACCTTCAATAAGGAATACTTCGCCTCTCATCCGGACAAAATGATTGCCATAAGACTGAGCGCCTCTAAAAAAGGGGCCATCAATAGTGATATTTCTCTTACGTCGCTCATTCCTCATCGAGTGAAAGCATCCGAAAAACAACTCACTATGTCGGGACATGTTATGGGTGAGGAAGAAAACAGCATACACTATTGCTCCATACTGCAAGTAAAAAACACAGATGGTAGCATTAGTGCCAGTGACTCTACCCTACACCTTACAGGAGTAACAGAAGCTATTATCTATCTGGTCAATGAGACCAGTTATAATGGTTTTGACAAACATCCTGTCAAAGAAGGAGCACCCTATTTAGAAAATGTCACTGACGATATCTGGCATCTGATAAATTTTACATACAAAGAATTACGACAAAGACATCTATCAGACTACAAAGAACTCTTTGATCGGGTAAAATTCAACTTGTCTGATGCGAAATATGATGTCCAGAATCCAACAGATAAACAATTGCTATCGTATAGTGACGAAAATAAGCATAATCCTTATCTGGAAATGCTCTATTTCCAATATGGCAGATACTTGCTTATCAGCAGTTCACGAACAAATGGCGTACCAGCCAATCTTCAGGGTCTCTGGGCTCCTGCACTCAAGTCACCTTGGAGAGGAAATTACACCATCAATATCAATTTGGAAGAGAATTATTGGCCAGCAGAATCAACCAATCTCCCTGAACTGGTAATGCCTGTTGATGGACTTGTAAAAGGAATGGCTGTAACAGGTCGCCATAATGCCCAACATTTTTATGGCATAAACAAAGGTTGGTGTGCAGGACATAATACCGATGCATGGGCTATGTCAAATCCTGTAGGAACCGGTAACGAAAGCCCTCAATGGAGTAATTGGGCGATGGGAGGTGCCTGGCTTGTACAGACACTATGGGATCATTATGACTATACAAGAGATATTAATTACTTAAGAGATACAGCCTATCCTCTCATGAAAGGGGCTTGTGATTTCATGCTTGAATGGCTCATAGAAGATCCTCATAATCCCGCACAACTGATAACTGCACCATGTACATCTCCAGAAGCTGACTACATCACCGATAAAGGATATCGAGGAAGTTCACTATATGGCGGCACAGCAGACTTGGCGATTATCAGGGAACTATTCAAAAATACGATTAAAGGTGCCCAAGCACTTGGAATAGACAAAGATTACCAAGTACGCCTGCAAAGTTCATTAGAGCGCTTACGCCCTTATCATATAGGAAAAAGAGGTAATCTCATGGAATGGTATCACGACTGGGACGATCAGGACTGGCATCACAGACACCAATCACACTTACTGGGTCTATACCCTTTCCATCAAATCTCGTTAGCGCAAACGCCGGATTTGGCGCAAGCTGCAACAAAGACATTGGAAATAAAGGGCGATAAATCTACAGGATGGAGCACAGGATGGCGCATCAATCTATGGGCACGCCTACATCGTCAGGACAAAGCTTATCAAATACTGCGCAAGTTGCTTACATATGTGAGCCCTGAGAAATACAAGGACCGGAAACATCATTCTGGTGGAACCTATCCTAACCTGTTTGATGCGCATCCGCCATTCCAGATAGATGGTAATTTCGGTGGAACAGCTGGCATCTGTGAGATGCTTATGCAGTGTGATGGAGAAAACATGGACTTGCTTCCTGCACTCCCAGACTCATGGAAGCAGGGAAATATCCAGGGAATCAAAGCCAGAGGAAACTACACCCTCAACCTCTATTGGAAAGACAAGAAGGTTTCAAAGGCAGAGATTATTAGCCATGCGGATGGAAGATTAACCGTAAACTACAACGGGAAATCTCAAAAAATAACACTTAAGAAAGGAACAAAGAAAGTTCTCAGATGAAAAGAATCGAAACTTTTATATTGGCAATGCTTTGGGTACTAAATTCGAATGCACACGAATTTAGTACTCATTGGATTTCCTACCCTACACCCAACGACTCGTCAGAAGTTCTTTTCTGCCACGTTTTTCCTTCACAAGGGAAACCCAAACAGGGAAGCATTTCTTTTGCAAGCTGTGGAAGAATAAAGGTATTTGTCAACGAAAGAAATATTAGTCCAAAAGCCTATTTCTGTAATCCTGACTCTGCAACGGTTTTCATATATACATATGATATAACAAGGTTTCTGCAACCGCATAAGAATACGATTGCTGTATGGTACGCTCCAGAAAGTGGTAGAGAGCCATCCAAACAACTTTCTATGGAATATTATGGATATGATGCTAAGGGTAAATATTTCTACCATAAAGCAAATGGAGACTGGAAATGTTGCATACTAAAAGGATGCTATGTCAAAAAAGAAATAGAAGCATTTGACGCATGCAGTTATGACACCCAGTGGAAGTCTCCGGATTTCGATAGATCAAAGTGGTTAAATCCATTAGGAGCTTACAACCAATCAAGGGACAACAAGTTGATTAACAATTCTTTTGAGCGTAAACTTTGTACTATTCGACATATTATGACTCCAATAGATGTTTATCGTGACCAAAAGAGTATTTATTACGACTTTGGCAAGGTATTCAAGGGAACACCAAGAATAACTTTAAGAGAAGCTAAAAGAAAAGAGACTATTAACATGGATGGATTTATATATACTTGTAATGGCGAATTAGATGAACAAGGATTCCGAAGATTCACTAATAAAAGCCAAAGAATTATTAAAATCTACCGTAATTCTCAGTATTTCAAAGAATCTCAAATTGTTAACATAGAGGGATTAGAAAATGAATAAAGAATATTCTAACACACAAAAAAAATAAAAATATAATCCTAAAACCATGACAAATTTAAATACAAAAAAAGAGATTTCTATTGCACAAGCAAAAGAAATCAAGTCTGAATGCAAATTTTTAGATGACGAAATTTGCTATATTGAAGATATTGACGTAGAAGACCTGCCATCAGAGAAAACGGAAGTGAAATGCATCACTCTTATTTTATGTTTGGAAGGAACTCTACGTTATGATACAAATGGGCATACTGTTATTGCAGAGAAAAACAGCATCCTCTATTTCGCGAGTGGACAACATGTAGATAACTTCAGAGTTATGTCTTCTACTTTTAAAGGAAAGGCTTTACTTATAAAAACTTCAAACATTAGCCAGCTTGCTGAAAATTTCACCAATATTTCTACTTTAACAAACAAATTAAATAGCATAGACAAAGTAAAAATTGGTACAGACGACATATATAGCATAAACTGTTTACTGACACAAATAAAGACATTCATGGACAAGAAACAAAATAGATATCAAATGACTTTTGAACTTGTCCATGTTATCATAGAGCTATCATTGTCACAAGCGATTTTCTACGACAAATACAATGAACAAACAAAAGACCTGCAATTATTTGAACAATTCGTCGATTCAGTTGAGAAGAACATTTTTACTCAAAGGAATATTTCTGAATATCACAAACTCCTCAATATTTCACCAGGCAAATTAGAGAAGATTGTACGAAGTACCATCGAGCAAAGCCCTAGAGAATATATACAAAAGCGTCTTGTAACGTATGTCTGTCTCATAGCAGAATATACAAACAAAAAACAAATGCCAATAAAAAAGATTGCAGAATTAGTACACTATAAGAATCAGTGTACCTTATCTGAATTGGTAAAAAAACATATCGGCATTAGTCTGAAGCAATATCAGAATCTTGAACCAGAGCAGCAACATCGCATAATTCATCGTACCAAGGCTGACCAAAACGCTGTACTAAAGGTCCTTCCAAAAACTTATATACAGGAAGATTTAATTCCTGACCTTTTTTAATGGCAGCCTTACAGATACGCCATTTGTTATAGTTAATGCCATACACTTCATTACCAAAATGCTTGACGCGGATGGGATAAAGTGCACATGAGATAGGTTTCATAAAATGAGATTTTCCTTCACGATACGCACGTTCCAAAGCACAGAGGCAGCAATTAGGTATCGTATGACCATCATTCATATCCTGAAGGTCTTGGTAGCAAGTAAACACGCAATCCTTGCCATTTACAATACTTGTTACCAAATCACCTTCGATATCTGTATATGCAACACCCTGCTTGTCAATAACAGCCTGTGCTGAAGCCGATAGATCATCCCAAACGACATCCAACGCATTCTCTATTTCCATGACCTCATCCAAGGAAACAGGAGCTCCCGCATCGCCTTCGATGCAGCACTCGCCCTTGCAGACATCAAGATCGCAACAGAACTTTTCGGTGATGATATCAGGTGAAACCAATACGTTGCCCACCTGCAGAATACGCAATTCGTCTTTCTTCATAATGTTTTTTGAGATGAATATTAAAGAATGATAGCCACCCACGATGGATAGCTATATATAAAAGTGGATAGCTATTATATTAAAGGTGTGCCTACCATTGGATAGGCGCAATTCCATTCTGCTGCAGATAGGCATTGCAGCGGGAGAAATGATGATTACCAAACCATCCGCCACGGTTGGCAGATAATGGCGATGGATGCACACTTTCCAATATCAGGTGCTTGCTCGTGTCGATGAGCTTTGCCTTACTTCGGGCATAACCGCCCCAGAGGATAAACACCAGGTGTTCCTTATCCTTGCTGAGCGCCTGGATTGCGGCATCAGTGAATTGCTCCCAACCCTTGCGCTGATGGCTCGCAGCCTGATGAGCACGAACGGTAAGGGTGGCGTTGAGCAACAATACTCCCTGCTTTGCCCAGCGGGTCAAATCACCTGTAGCGGGCATCGGAGTACCGAGATCCATCTGAATCTCTTTGAATATATTAATCAATGATGGTGGGAAAGTAATTCCTTCAGGCACAGAGAAACTTAATCCCATCGCCTGCCCGGGCTCATGATAGGGATCCTGTCCGATAATCACGACCTTTACATCATCAAAAGGACAGAGATTGAAGGCATTGAAAATCAAACGGCCCGGAGGATAACAGGGCGTACGCAGGTATTCCTCTTTTACGAAGTTTGTGAGGTCAACAAAATACTGCTTGTCGAATTCTTCTCCTATATGCTGTCTCCAACTTTCTTCTATCTTTACGTCCATAATGATTTAAGTTAAAGAAGTCAAGGCTCCAAAAAGCCTTGACTTCCGAAATTATTATTAGTCAATAATCAAGTTTTCACCAGTCATATCAGCTGGCTGCTCCAAGCCCATGATGTGGAGGATAGAAGGAGCAACGTCTGCCAAACGACCATCCTTTACGGTAGCTGAGTTGTTGTCAGTTACGTAGATGAATGGAACTGGGTTCAAAGAGTGAGCGGTGTTTGGTGTACCGTCCTCGTTGATAGCGTGGTCTGCATTACCGTGGTCAGCGATGATGATAGCCTCATAATCGTTAGCCTTGGCAGCCTCGATAACGTCCTTTACGCAGTTGTCAACAGCGTGAACAGCCTTAGCGATAGCGTTGTAGATACCTGTGTGACCTACCATATCACCATTAGCGAAGTTTACAACGATGAAGTCGTACTCCTGTGTGTTGATAGCACCCACCAACTTATCCTTTACCTCGTAAGCGCTCATCTCTGGCTTCAAGTCGTAAGTAGCTACCTTTGGAGAAGGAACCAGGATACGGTCCTCACCCTCGTATGGAGTCTCACGACCACCATTGAAGAAGAATGTTACGTGAGCATACTTCTCTGTCTCTGCAGTGTGGAGCTGCTTCTTGCCCTGTGCGCTCAAGTACTCGCCGAGAGTGTTCATTACGTTCTCCTTAGGGAAGAGGATGTGAACACCCTGGAAGCTTGCATCGTATGGAGTCATGCAATAGTACTGCAAGTCCTTGATGGTGTGCATGCCTTCCTCTGGCATATCCTGCTGAGTCAATACCTGTGTCAACTCCTTGGCACGGTCGTTACGGTAGTTGATGAAGATAACAACATCACCCTCCTGGATAGTACCGTCAACCTTTGAGTTATTGATTGGCTTGATGAACTCGTCAGTTACGTCTTCATCATAGCTCTCCTGCATTGCCTTCACCATATCGTCAGCCTGCTTACCCTTACCCTCAACGAGCAAGTCGTATGCTTCCTTCACACGGTTCCAACGCTTGTCACGGTCCATTGCATAGAAACGACCTACGATGCTTGCGATGTGTGCACCGTTCTTGTCGCAGCAAGCCTGAACCTCCTCGATAAAGCCCTTACCGCTCTTAGGGTCTGTATCACGACCATCCATGAAGCAGTGAACGTATGTCTCCTTCAAACCATATTCCTTACCAATCTCAATCAACTTGAAGAGGTGATCCAAAGAAGAGTGAACACCACCGGTAGAAGTCAAGCCCATCAAGTGGAGCTTCTTACCTGTCTTCTGAGCATAGCTGTAAGCGTTGATGATCTCCTGATTCTTCAAGATGTCACCGCTCTCGCAAGCCTTGTTGATCTTAACGAGGTCCTGATATACCACACGACCAGCACCGATGTTGAGGTGACCTACCTCAGAGTTACCCATCTGACCTTTAGGAAGACCAACGTCCTCGCCACAAGTCTGGAGAGTAGAATGTGCTGAAACTGCTGTCAAATAATCGAGATAAGGAGTTGGAGTCTTGAAAATAACATCACCCTTATCATGCTTACCGATTCCCCATCCGTCGAGAATCATTAAAAGAGCTTTTTTTGCCATAATTACATAAAATAATTAAAATTCGAATTTCGACTGCAAAGTTACAACAAAATAGGTGAAGGACAAAATAAATTAAGATAAAAAAACTCCCACCTTTCTAAAAAGATGAGAGTTGATAACAAGATCAACAGGTTCGCAGGATATATCCCTTCTTGATGACAGCTTCGATACTTACCTTTTCATCCAGGTTCAATGCCCGGCGAAGATAGGTAATCTGCACGTTCAGGGCAAGGGAATTGGAGTATGAGTCATCACCCCATACTTCATTCAGTATGAAATCCCGCTCTACAAGCTGGTTCTGGTTCTCGGCAAGAAGCTTCAGAATTTCAGCTTGACGAGATGTGATGACTACTCTGGAATTACCACATTGCAGTTCATTCTGCGCATAGTAGAAAGCAATGGAACCGATAAAAACAGCAGATTCTTCACCTTTGCCGTCTTCTTTCGGTTGCTTCGACTCATAAATCATATTCTTCAGGAACTCATGGCGAATGCCGTCAATGCGTTTCTGGAAGACTATGGTCTTAACCAGATAATACAGACATCCTATCAAGATGAAAAAGAGAAAGATGCTTCCTATCAATTGCCACATCATGGCTTTGAGCGTTCGAGTAATAGGAATGGGCACCTGAAAAGAAATACCTTGGCGAAACATTGGATTCGTCTGATACTTTACCGTCACCACACGTGACCATCTGCCTTCGACATCATATTTTGCATTCAGGAAGACAGTCTTGTAATCCAGATGGCGAAAAAAGGATATCTTCCCATATCCCTTATCATCCAGTAATCTTTGATAAGAAGCCAATGAGGGATGCTTACCTATATAAGCCAGATATCTGCTGATGATGAGATAAGCATCATCACCCGTAAGATCAGGATCATTCAAACGGACAAGAAAGCGGTGATTGTTCCAAAAAGAAAGCGTAGTACGGCTACATCCCTTCTTCATATCATATTCAGATTCTATCTTAAGCATAACCGTATCTCTTCTACCTTTCGTAGATGAATTCTCCTGCAACTTTTTTCTATTCTTCAAATCTTGCGCCAACACCTCATCACAATCCTTTTTGAATTGCTCTACCTGCTGGTCTAAGCTATATTGACATTGAAGATGGAGCCAATATGCCTGCGTGCAGAACAACAATACGATTGCTACCCCACATACCATCCACACTATTTTCAGCTTACTGTTACTTTTCATACATTCCTGATCTTTTGAAGTTGACGGCAAAGTTACTGAAAAATCCGTAAACAAAGGCAAGAGTAATAAAATAATAATAGGCGAAAAGAAGCAAAAGTAATAACTCAGTAACAGAAATCATCGATTTCATCGGATGATCTCAGTACCTTTGCATCACAAAAACAAAAGAAACAGATAAAATAATGAATAATTGACGAAGATTATGAAAAAGGTATTATTAATAGCATGGCTTGCATTATATGCTTGCATGCTCCAAGCTCAAACAGTAAACCTGTTCGATGAATCAAGCATTGGCATGGGAGATTCCATTGATCAGGTAAAGTATCAGGTAGTATATGATGCCGAGTATATTTACGAAAAGAAATATACCAAGACCGACACCCTCATTGGCCGCATCGAAGAGAAAATGCTCTTGCAGATTGGCAACAAGTATTCCGCATTCTACAGTTATCCGATATTCCAAAGAGACTCTACCATCTCCGCAAATATGGCAAAAGGAATACCAGTAAATTTCTCCGGTAATGGCGGACAGATTAATTGGAAAGTATATAAGAACTATCCAGAACAGGGCAAGACTGCCTATCTCGATTTTTTTGCTGCTGACAGATATTTGTGCATTGAACCGATGGAACCGATAGACTGGCAACTCACAGACAGTATCGATTCCATCTGCGGTTACGAGTGCCACCAGGCTATTGCCAAGTTTAAGGGGAGAACATGGATTGCATGGTACACGGAAGACATCCCTATTGACAATGGTCCCTGGAAGCTGAGCGGACTGCCGGGATTGATTCTCAAGGCTCACGACTCCGAGAACGATTATGGATTTACAGCTGTAGGACTCACAACAGGCAAAGGCTCCATACCTATCTATTATAAAGGTAAGACTTTCGAGCCTATCGACCGCAAATCATTGACCTCCATTTACAAAAAATACTATGCCGATCCAATCGGTTATCTGCTTCAAGATGCCAAGTATGCTGCAATTGTAAAGATCAAGGATGAAAAAGGAAATATCCTGAAGCATTCCAAGCGTGCTGAGCCATACAATCCGATTGAAAGATAATTAGCAGTTTACTTCTTTGCCAGACAAGCGTCTTAAAGACATTAGCGAGATAAGTGTCTAAGGTAAAATAGAAAAGAGAAAAAAAGATGAAGAAAATAATAGTTCTTTTCACTATTCTGTTCGTGGCGTGCCATGCGTTTGCCCAAGAGAAGATTAGCGGTTATGTGGAAGATTCACTTACACACAACCGTCTGACCAACGTATCGGTTACGCTGCTGCGTAATGGAAAGCCCTTAAAGTTTACACGCAGCAAGGGAGACGGAACTTTTCTGATTCCCATAGCACAAAAACAAACTGGCGATATGCTGCAAGCTTCCTACATGGGCTATAAAAAGCAAAAAAAGGCGGTTTCATCGGAAAAAGAAACCATCATCAGTATGGCTTCAACAGCTTTTGTCTTAAAGGAAGTACAAGTAAAAGGCTCTCGCATCACGGGTCGAGACACCATATCTTTCGACCTCACCCGCTTTGCCAACGAACGAGATAACTCCCTGAAGGATGTATTGAAAAAGCTGCCTGGCGTGGATATAGAGAAGAATGGCCGTATCAACTACAATGGTAAGCCCATCAACCGATTCACTGTGGAAGGTCTCGACCTGACCGGTGGCAAATATAACCAACTAGAGGAGAACATCAAGGCAAAAGATTTGAAAAAGGCCGAAGTCATCGAGCATGACCAGCCTATCAAGGCGCTCCAGAACAAGACCTTTACGGATAATGTAGCGATGAACATCGCCCTGAAAGACAGTGCTCGCAACAAACTGATGTCCACCCTCAAGCCTTACATGCTCGTAGGGCATCCGTCCCGCGTAGGCGGAAGCATCAATATCATGCAAATTGGCAAGAAGAAACAGATGATGTATGATGCAGAATACGACAGAACAGGTAAAAATCTCGGCTATGCACTTAACCAACTCGCATCTTACAGCAATCGTCTGGCTCCTGCCTCCCTTCCATTATGGCTATCAGTACCATCGCTTGACGCTCCTATCGACGAAGAACGCCTGCGCTTCAACACCTCGCAAAAATACTCCATCAACCATATCAAGAAGAATAAGGACGATGCAGAGACTCGCATAGAAGCCAACTATCTTCGTACGGTAACCCGACAAGAGCGAGAGAACATGAGTATCTACAACCTCGGTGAAGAAGCTCCCACAGTTACCACGGAGCACAACCACAAGACGATGATCAGCGATGCCTTCAATCTGCAATGGGAGAACAAGGTAAACAAGGCTGAGCATTATGGCAACGAGAGCATCAGCCTCAGCGCAGCACAAAGCGACGGTTTATCAAACATCAACGACACGCTTACCCAACGTGTCCGCATCCCAAAGCTCGACCTATCGGCAAGTATCTACCGCCTCTTCGTCTTCAAGAAAAGTCAACTCTCTTGGCGTAGCACTGCCGACTATCACCATGGTGTGGCGGACCTCTACGTTAACGACGAACGCAATCGCATCCGCACCAACCTTTGGCATACAGCACACGCCTTACAGTGGATGAGGAATCGCTTCCACTGGACACAGGAATATAGAATGAGTATCGACCTCAACAACATCTATGCGAAATATCAGAAAAGAAGCGATGAAATCGGCAAAAACAGTCTTAACATCACAGGGAAGTTCACCCCTTACTGGCAATACAAGACCGAGACGTTCCGTATGTCGTTCTCTCCCGATTTCATGTGGGAACGCTTCACCTATCCACAGAAAACTCTACTTACCATATCACCCTACCTTTACTTATATAAGAAATTGGATTTCCGTAGAGAGTTGACTATCTACACAGGATACAGTACAGGAACAGGCAATGCCACCAACTACGCCATGAAGCAATATCGTCTAAGTTATCGCTCTTGGTACACTTCGAGCGACATCATTCCGATAACTCGTTCTCTTTATGGCAAGTTGAGCTACGACTACAAGCGTCCTATCAAGGAAATCTTCTTCAGCGCATCGGTCAATGCCAGCAAAAACTGGATGAACACGGCATCCGACCTACGCATCGAGGATGGCAAATACTATACCTCATTATATAAGCAGGACAGCAAGAGCAACAATCTAGGAGCATCACTCTACATATCGAAGGGTTTCTACGACTTTCATCTGAAAACCCGTCTGGAGGGCAGTTACAACTACAGCAAGGGTGAGCAATACAGCAGCGGCAAAGCCATCAGCTACACCGCCGACAACTATACTGTAAAGCCTAGCATCGACTTCTCGCCGTCCTGGTGTGCCTTTAGCTATGAGGGAGAATTCTCTTTTTACAACTCGAAACGTCAAAAAATGGCGAAGTCATCGTTATTTAATTGGCGTCAAAGCGTATCTGCCACCGCTACCATCAGCCATGTGGACCTCTCCTTCTCGCTCGTACATTATCACAATGAACTGCAAGAGGGCAGCCACCTTAACACCCTCCTTGGCGATGCCTCGGCAGTTTGGAGAATGAAAAAGCTCCGCCTTTCAGCAGAGCTTCGAAACCTTTTCAACAAGAAGAACTATATGGAAACCATCTATAGCGGCATCAGTACATTGACCGACAGCTATTATCTTCGCCCTCGCGAACTGATGATTTCCGTCCAGTATTCCTTCTAAACAAGAGGGTGTGTCATAAGTCTATGTCACACTCTCTTTTATTTTACTTATTGCATAATCCTAGAAGTATCGCAGCCTACTCCAAAAAGGAATACCATTGTCTGTTTCTTATCATTTAGGTGTCCACTTCCTAGGAAGTAGACACCCCAGTGCGCCATTCTGTTGGTATTTTACCGTTTTTTTATTCATGAAACAAGTCATCTGCCACGACTTCGCTCTGCACCATCCCCCAATACTCATTATGAGCAAGACCATTTACTGTTATCATTGTGAGATGCAAAGTCTTTCTGGTCTTCGTGGTCTGCAAGAAACGCTCTATCTTATGTGCTAAATTCCGACTATAGTCCTGACTAATGACATATTTATCTTGCGAGAACTTAATCTCGCAAACATTCACTACATTGTCTGCACGTTCTATCAATAGGTCAATTTGCGCACCTTGACCATAAATAGGGTCATCTTTGACAGACCAGGAAGAAACACTTGTCAAGACACCACTAATGCCTAACTTGTGCTTGATTTGATTTACATGTTGCATACATACTCGCTCAAACGCCAAGCCAACCCATGTGTATCTCACAGGCGACAAATAACTATGCGACCAGAAATGCTCATCGCCTCCTTTATTGTCTTTCATAAACTTGAAGTAGAACAATGTGAAGTTGTCTATCAGTTGATAAATAGTATCATTCCGCTTCTTGCCAAAAGCATTGTATTTACGGATGAAGCCACATGCTTCCAAGTCGTCAAGAATTCGAGTGATATTGGCACCACTCGACAATCCTATCTTTTCTAACAGTTCAGTACGAGACATTCCCACCTTGATGGTTCCCAAGACGTTGATAACTTTCAGGTAAGGTTCAGGATTGTTGAACAAAGAATCATACAACTCGTTAAACTCATTGTGTAGTTGACCTGTTATTGAGAACAATAAGCTATCTATATTTTGAGCCACGCTCTTTCCTTTGTCCAACAAAGACCAATAGAAAGCAACACCACCCAATACCATATAATATTCCAACAATTCATAACGGGTTGTGCGCATACCGATGCTTTTGGCATACAGTTCACATTCGTGCAAAGTGAAAGGTTGTAAAGATATACGGAGGTTTACTCTATTATGCAAACCGCCATGATTTTTCAACACCTTATTAATAATCCAGGATGTAGCAGAGCCACAAACAATCAAAATGACATCCTTGCGTGCAGAGGCAAAACTATTCCAAAAGTATTCCAATGCTGTAATGAAATTTGAGCGAGGAGTATCCATCCAAGGTATTTCATCTATGAAAACTACTTTCTTCTCAGCTTCTGATTGCTCTATCAATTGCTCCAACATCGAAAAAGCCTCTATCCAATCTTTGGGCAAACGAGCCTTTGGGAATCCGCTCTTCAGTAGCGACTCCTTAAAATAACGCAATTGCAGTTTTGTACTTGCTTTTGCAACACCAGAATGTTGAAAAACGAATTTATCCGCAAAACACTCTCTAACTAGATAGGTCTTGCCCACACGTCTTCTACCATACACTGCAACAAACTGTGAGCTATCTGACTCGTAAGCTTTATGCAGCATCTCTTGCTCTTGTTCTCTTCCTATCAACATATTTTATTGCTTTTGCGTGCAAAGATAATAAAAAAGTGCTTATAACAACCCAAAAGTCCTAAAAAAAATGACTTTTGGGTTGTTATAAGCACTTTTAGGGGCGTTCTGTACGCCATTCTGTTGGTATTTTGCCAGTCTTCTCTTTAAAGATGCGATAACGATGAGGAAGACTAGTTCTTTCTGAGATAGTTCAACTGAACCTTAGGAGCGGTAACATAAACCTCAGCAACTTCCTTGCCGGCAACCTTACCGGTATTCTTGATAGTTACGCTAACCTCGATATTGTTGCCTTTAGCCTTGACTGATGGCTTGCCAAACTCGAAGGTAGTATAGCTCAAACCATAACCGAATGGATAAGCCACATTCTTCTTGAAGGTATCGAAGTAGCGATAACCTACATAGATATCCTCCTCGTGGTTGCTCCTGCCGCAACGGTAAGAGCCAATTTCTTGTAGTTCATCATTTTGTCGTTTATTTAGTTAGTTATTACTTTTCTGTTCCTTTAGTCGTTTCGTCAGTTCCATGCAGTCCCTGAGAATACTGCATTTCTTCAAAAACTTGCTGCAAATATAATAATATAAGAGGGTGTGTCATAAGTCTGTGACGCACCCTTTTTCTATTTCTATTTTTCTACAAGCAATGCTAAATCATAATATTTTTCGACTACACTCCCTATTCTCCAAAATACTCTTTTAAATTTCCTTCTCTGCCCGGGTATATTTTTCTCCCTGCCCACGCAAGAATTTTTCCGTGGGCAGGGAAAAATAAAAGTGGGTACAGGGATGGATAAAACATGTTATATAGACATATCCATAACAAAGTAGTAAATTTACCGCTTTATGTAAGAAAATGCAGTAAATTTACTCATTAGTGTCCAATTTCTATTGGACACTAATGAGTTTCAGGTATAAAATAGTATGTTATTGTAAAAGTTTTTATACTTTTGCAATAGCATAGTTTAATGATACAAAATAATGATGAAGCAAACTTTTATACTTCTGTTCTCCTGTTGG
>NZ_QTXV01000033.1:0-39068 GCF_003461825.1 Prevotella sp. AM42-24
TTATAAAATAAGTTAAACTAAAATGCTGCGGAATTTAGGATGATTATAGTACTTTTGTTTCTGCTTTCTATTATAATTTAGTAGCACAACATGGCGGTAAAGAATCAAAAAAATTATTTGAATATGCGGAATCATATGTACAGCATCGATTTCAGACGCTCATCATAGAGCAACTTGCAAAAGAAAAGGTTCCTCACAATACGGCAAGTTATATTGCGAAGAAAGCGTTTTCTGACAGTTTATTGGCTTTCACAATGCCAAAGTTTGGCTTGAAGGACGGTGAACTGGGAGAAAAAGTAAATTCCAAAGCAGAAGCGATGTATAATCCCTCTACCATAACCAAGGCTGCTGGTTTTGCAGGTGCAACACTACTTGATACAGCGATTACTGGTGGCTTCGGTAGTGCAAGTACGACCATAAAGGCAACTTCAAAAGGTGTCTCAATTGCTGGTGATTATGGACTAAGAACATACCTCGGTCATAAATCTGCCAAGAACTGGTCAAATGAAGAATATGCCAAAAGTGATAGTAAGACTGTATTTGGTGATGAAAATGCTTTCAAGAAAATACAGGAAGGTTCTGCTAAATATAAGAAGGGTGGTACAGAGTTTATCAATAATATCAATAGTGCATTAAGCAGAAAGATAAAGGTTGCACCATTATCTATCTCTGATAAGGCAAGACAGGAAAGCAATGCTATGTTGGTACAACATAAAGGAAATTCTGCAAAATTGTTAAGTACCATCAAAGCGGACTTTATTAAACAATGTGTTCCGTATAATGATAACAGCCAAGTTCCATCTTGGATGTTAACTAAGACAGGTAAACAGAATAGAGCTTTAGCTTCTTCATTTTATGCTTTAGCTATTGAAATGTCTAAGGAGCAGAAAACTTGGATAAAATGCGGAGGCAAGAAAATGTCTTTTAAGGAAGTAAGCCAGCGAGCTTATGATTATGCCAGAGCAGCCGATATCGTGGATAAACATCAAGCACAATTGCATCGAAGAGCAGGATTTTCTGCTGAGACGCAGAAAGCCTTGGATGATTGGGATAAGAATATGGCGAGGATCAATGCGATAAACGAAGGTGTGCCAGCTAAGAATAAACAAAAATCACCTCAGCATACATCCTCTGTAACGTCATCAACTACAAGTTCCACATCTACATCATCCAATCAAGGTTACAATCCTTATAGTCAACAGGTGCAACAACCTCAGCAATCATCCACTGACAATGTCACAACTCCACAAACCGCAGGTTGGGGAAATGCCTTGGAGCAAATGGGATTGAGTGGATTTAGTGATGTCTCCAAAAACATCGGCTATGTGTTGGCTATGCTGCCAGACATGCTTATAGGTATGTTTACTGGAAAGAATCCGAATATGAAACTTGAAGATAATTTCTTGCCTTTGGCTGCTATATTTGGAGGAATGTTCGTTAAGAATCCTCTTTTGAAGATGCTGTTGTTGGGATTTGGTGGTGCAAACCTGTTCAACAATGCAGGTCATGCTGCTCTAAAGGAAGGATACGCAAAAACTTCCAGAACAGTGACCTACAAGACATATTCTGACGAGCCGTTGAACAAACGTATTTCAAATCCGGTCATGAAAGGCAGTTCGATGGTTGCAACCATCGATGGAAAGCCAATGGTCATTAATATTTCTGATAATGCAGTGGATGCCTATGAGCGTGGCAATGTTCCACTGAACACCCTGGCTAATGCTGTTCTTCAAAAGTATGATGAGAACAATGCTCTTGCTTCTCGTAATTATGAGTTGCATCATCAAGAAGAGAATGTAGAGCAGCAACGAGGTTTAAAGTAACACCCCTATGTTTTTTAAACATATATATATTAACTTTTTAGTAGAGCTGCCTGGCGTATTTCGTTGCGTCGGGTGGCTTTTTTCTTTTTCAAATCATGTTTTGTATTTAAAATAAATAACTGCCGTTTTTTAACATTTCGAGCCGTAAATAAGCCTTTTATTAAGTTATTAATGTTAATATAAGACATATATTAATTCTTATGTATGATATTGCTAAAAATGTATTTATTTTGCTGCTTGAAAGGACATATTTAGTCCTTATAAAATAGTCATTTATAAAATATAAGATATTATCAATATGGCAATACAAAAAACAAAAGAACCATCGAAGGTAGATGCAGCACTCCAACGTTTCGCAGAAATGCTGATAAAGCGTATGGAAGAAATGCAAAAAGACTGGCATCAAGGATGGATTGGTGGTGGATCAATGTTTGGCCTGCCTCAAAACATTAGTGGTAGAACGTATGAAGGCAGCAATGCCTTCTTGTTGTTCTTGCATACAGCAGGAAATGGGTATAAAGCACCTGTGTATATGACTTTTGGGCAGTTACACAAAGAAGGTGCCCAAGTACTAAAAGGTGAAAAAGCTGTTCCTGTTTTCAAATGGGGATTTTCCACAAAGGATAAAGACGGCAAGAAGGTAACAGAAGAGGAGTTTCATAACATGACAGATGATGAGAAAAAGGAATGCAATCGCCGTCCTTTTCTTAAAATCTATCCAGAGTTTAATATTGACCAGACAAATATGTCTGAGGTAAATAAAGAGAAATATGATGCGGTGGTTTCTCAATTCAGAAAGACAGATGTGCCAACTATAACAGATGGAATGTATGTCAATAAGGCGATTGACCGTATGATGGAAAAGCAGGAATGGGTATGTAGAATCCAATATGACAAGGAAGAAAAAGGCGCATACTATAATCCTGCAAAAGATATAGTTGTCCTTCCAACAAAAGCCCAGTTCCGTATTCATCCTGATGACCCGGAAGAGTGTTTCAAGGATGGACAGGAATATTATGGTACAGCCTTGCATGAAATGGCTCACTCCACTGGTCACCCTTCTCGTCTTGACCGTCTGAAGCCAGCAGCTTTCGGCTCACCAGAGTATGCAAAAGAAGAACTTGTTGCAGAACTCACTTCCGCTATGGTAGGTAATACCCTTGGTTTTGACCGTCGAATATCCGATAACAATGTGGCATATTTGCAGAACTGGACTTCCGCACTTCGCAAGGAGCCTAAGTTTATAGTATCTGTCATGGCTGATGTAAATAAGGCATCAAGAATAATTATCGAGAATATCGACAAGCAACGTATTGCGTTAGGTGAGAAACCTCTCGTTCAAGGTGCTCTTGATGGTGTTGAAGAGAAAGTCAAGAATGAACAGCAGTTTGATGAAATAAAAGCAGACCAAAAGAAGGAAGACCCAAGAGAAGCTGTAGCAAAAGAATGGGATTCTCTTGCAGAAAAGCCAACTGTAGAAATGGAGTCTGGCGATGTCCTTCCTGTTGAATATAACAAAGAAAAGGACACCCTTGATGTTCTTATCACTAACGAAGCAGGTAAGCAGGAGGTATATAGTACTAACTACGACCATGATAGAAGCATTGAAGAAAATCTCGGTTATGTATGGGAAGAACTTTCTAACTTGAAGCAATATCAAGCCAAGGAAGCTGTTGAAAAAGATCAAAAACCTGCCGAAATAGCAAAAGAATTTGAAGCTATTGATAGCAAGGAGATGTTCTATATTGATGACTATTATGGTGATATGCCTATTCGATATGACACCGCAAAGGACATGATGGTATTGTCGTTGAATAACCAAAAGGATATTTTGACCAAGGCGTACAACCATGAATTGAGTGCAGTGGACAACCTGAATACGTTTAAGGCAGAATTAAATAAAAAAAATGTAACAGAATTGACAGCCAAAGAACTTGGAGATAATTTAGCCCAACTTCCTGGTATTGGAAAGAATACAGACAATCCTAAGCCTTTTGGTGTTGAGGAGAAAGAGTTAACTCCGCAAGAATACTTCTCCAATCTTATGGCAATACTAAATGATGGTCAGCATGACGGTCATACGGCTTTGGACATCAAAAATATCCCTGAACTGAGAGATTATTTCCAGGGTAATCATGATGTCAGCGAATGGGTGGCAAATGCAACCGAAAAGGAAATCATCGAGGCAGGAGCAGATAAGTTGCCTAACCTACGCTATAATCATAAAGAAGGCAGAACCCTTTATGACATGGAAGCAGCCTACTCGAACATCAACGCTAAGTATGAGGATGTTTCTGATGACAGAACCAGGCAGATCGCCCATCGTATCGACCAAGCCAAAAGTATCATCACGGCTTATCATACCAACATCGAGAATGCTCATGGCGAAAATTATCTCTTTGAAGAAGAGTCTGCACATAAGATTATTCCAAGAGAAGAATATGCCAAAAGTGTTACACAAGAACAAACAGTAGAACCAGCACAAGAAAAAATGGACGAAATATATTACTTTTCACATACATATCTGCAATCGACAGATAGTCGTGAGGAACTTGACAACCTTGTAGAGAAGCAAGACTATGACAGTATTCTTTATCTTACCAGGGAGTATGATCAAGGTGATGCATTGTTACAAAGTAAGACCTATAAGAATGCGACAAAGTTTCCGGGCGATGACATCCTCGCCGAGGATGACAACTACGCCGTTGTTTACAACAGTAGCGTTGGTGGCACTTATGACCTCATGCGCAAGGTCACTAAGCAGGACATTATCGACAACATCGAGAGATATGGACTTGAAAGCGATGCGTCTGATGACGTGAAGAAGGTGGCATACGAAAATGTTGCCAAGCAGTTCAGCGACATAAAGAGTAAGATTCCTGCTTTCACCATGCCTAACGAAGATGTTTTATATTTCCAGTACAACCAGGAGAGCAATAAAATAGAGGTTGGCACAACCACGAACGTAGGTCTTAAAGTTGACCAAACCTTTGACTACGATGTTGACCGTACTCTTGATGCCAACTTGGAAAATGTGTATGAGCAGCTTTCTGAATTGCCTGAATATCAACAGACAGATGAGCAGGAAGAAGAATTGGATGAAGAGTTGGATCCTGAATATCAAAAGGCAGAAGAAAAGGAAAATGTAGTAGCACATGAGGACAGTAATGTTCAAACCAATGTGGAAGGTCTTGCTGAAGACATTGCAGAGACTGGTGTGCCAATGGAACAAGCCGAGAAAGAGGCAAAAAATATTGTTGATGATAAGCTACATGAAGACTTCCATGAGAAAGAAGAAAAGCAACAGCAAGCCGAGAAAGAAAAGCAACAGCAAGAATCTAAGAAGGATGAGGATAAGCCTTCAAAAGGTGTTGCTCACGCAGCAATATTGCTTGGAGCTTTAGCCGCAGCAAAGGCAAATAACGGCGTTTGGATGAACAAAGAATCCAAGAGTAATGCAGAGTTTATCTTTTCTCACACCCCTGTCACTGCATACAACAATATAATGATGAACTTGCAGTCTGACCAAAAGGGCTACCGTACAAACGTCTTCACATTGTTCAATAATGCTCAAAAAAATGGTGTTGCCGTAAAGCAAGGAGAGAAGGCTACTCCATTCAACTGGACTCAGTGGGATTATCAGAACCTAACTGATAAGAATGACATTATCAGCAACAAAGAGTATGAAAAGTTGTCGGATGAAGAAAAGAATATGTATGGCAAACACGCTTCTCGCCTTACTCAGTACATCTATAATATCGACCAGACAACTTATCCTGCTGTTGGTGGTGACCAGTTTGTGACCCTTTTAAAAGAAAAGGGAGCACAACAGGAAAGTTTGAAGCCTTCTACTTCCTCAAGCTTCTTGAAGCAGTTTGATGAACTAAAGGCAAAACACCCAGATGTAATTGTCATCATGAGGAAAGACGACTCCTATGAGATATATAAAAGTGACGCTAAGAAAGCGGCAGAGGCTACGCATTTGCCTGTTACCAAACAGGAAATTGAAGGTAAGAAGATAGATACGGTATCTTTCTCACATGCAATGTTGGATGTACATCTGCCAAATATCATCCGTGCAGGTCATCGTGTTGCAGTTTGTGACCAACTGGAAGACCCTAAACTTGTAAAAAGTGTTCCAGATGGCAAAGCTGTTCTTGACAGAGCTTACTCCACAGCAAAAGCTGTAGCGAAGCAGGAAGGTATAAAATACGAGCGTGTTATGGTGATTCAAGATGCCAAGTATGACAAGACAGATGACAAGATTGAAGTAAGCGGCATGACCGATAAGAGCGTTGGAAGCGAACGCCTTGCTGCTTTACTGAAAGCCAATGACATATATAGAGCTGTCGTTGCTGCCACTGGTACAGAGAATCGTCTTGACCGTTCGGGTAGAAACAGCCTTCTTCCTGAGGATGATGCCAAGCATGAGAAACTTGTGCAAGAACTTGCCGCAGGTGTGCTTATGGCTCGTCAAGGACTCCCTGCAACACTGTCGAAAGAAAGCCAGAAACTTATCCCTTATTGGGAGCGTGAGTTGAAGGAAAACCCTAAGATGGTTGGTGTCATCGAGAGGGATGTGAACAATGCCGTTGAGACTATTGACAACTTGATAGCAAACCGAAAAGTAGATTATAAGGCTATCCGTGGCCAGCTTCCACCTAAGTTGATTACGGATAAGGCAGAGAACTTTTCGTTAGCCGCAGATTTGGCGAAACTTCCAAGTATAGATACGAAGGAAGTTGTAGTAATAAGAGACAGAAAGGCTAACAAGGTTGATGTCATCCTTCCGGCTGGTGCTTCTGTAGAAGCTAACAATGAGGTGCCAGGAATGCGAAAGGACAGAATTTCTATCGCATTGAAGAAAGAAGGTTTTGATGAGGTGAAGTTCTATAATGCAGGAGGCTCCTTAGGCTTGAACAAACCAAACTCTTACTTTGAAGGCAAAGATGTAAGTCTTAACCAGTTGAAGCAATATCAGCTTGTAAACCACAAGACCATTGAGGTTGCCCAACAGCCAAAGCAGGAGAACAAGGTTGAAATAGAACACTTTGAAGCGATCAAGGATGACTATGGACGTTGGGCATTCTATATCAAGGCAAAAAATGAACCACAGTTTTCTGTTTATCCATCAAAGGAGCACTTGAATAAATATTTCAGTGTGCGTAAAACTCCTGAGGAGAAAACAACACGTGCGGCTTTGGCTAAAAAATGGTATGAGGTTGCCAAGCAGAATCCAGACATTAAAGTTGATATCATCAGTCCACATCCAGCTAAGGATATAGACATAAGCAGGATTGTTAATCCTACAATTACGAAGTCGGAACAGGATCCTAAAGTGAAACTTGTTTTTGCCACTATCGATGGAGAACGCCACCATGCACCTGTTACCGAAACACAATGGCACAGAATGTGGCGTGCTGATAATAAGGCAGAATACAAGAAGGCTGTTGCCGCCGTTGTTTTTGAACCAGTCCTCAGAAAAGGTGTGGAGAGTCAGCAGACTCAAAGCGAGGTAGTGAAGGAAACAGAGAAGGTTGAGGTGAAGGAAGCATCTGAGCCGGAGACAAAGCAAGAAGAGCAGGAGAAGCAATCCACATCACGTGGAGTGCATTTATAATAGGAAGAACAACAGAGAGTGAGCCGCAAGGCACACTCTCTTAATCAAAAGTATATATGTCAGCAGCAAAACAAGCTTTTTACGAGAAATATGCACAAGCAGCCATTGATCAACAAATTAAGTATGGTATTCCAGCTTCTGTCACTCTCGCTCAGATGGCTATTGAAAGCGGCATGGGAACCAATACACTCAGTACGAAGTACAACAACTTTTTCAGTGTGAAAAAAGGTGGTTCTTGGGATGGTCCAGTTACATATCACTTGGATGACCATTCCTACAAAGAACCATTCAGAGTATATGGCAGTGTTGCAGAAAGTATTGAAGACCATTCTAAAGTCTTGATGTACCCGAAATATCAGAAGAATGTGAAAAATCTCAGTTCAACTGATTATGTTAATTGGGCTTATGGAATAGGACCCGTTTACGCATCCGAAAAGTCCTATGCCAATATGTTGATAACAGACATCAACGCATACGGTTTGTCTAAGTACGACCAGATGGCAGTTCAGCAAGCTCAACAACGAGGATTACAAATTGGTTATGCCAAGAACAATCCTTCACAAACCATTCAGCAGCAAGCCCCAAACAATCAACTTGCCCAATTGCAAGGAAACTGGGCTTTGCCTATAGATTTGTCCAAAGTTAGACTAAGTTCTGAATTTGGAGTGGATCGACCAGGACATAAACATGGAGGTCTTGATTTATCTACAAAAGGTAAGAACCTTCCTGTTTTTGCTACAGAAGACAAAGGTAAGGTAGTGAAAGTAGGCTATCAAAAAGAAGGTGCCGGAAACTATGTCACTGTGGAATATAGTCGGCAAGATGGAACAAAGTTTCAAACGACCTATATGCACCTTTCACAAATCGGTGTAAAAAAGGACGATATTGTAAATGCTGGACAGCAGATTGGTGTTTCGGGCACTACCGGGCGAAGTACAGGACCACATTTGCACTTTGAAACAAAAGTTCTAAAACAAAATGGTGAATGGCAGAGATTCAATCCGGCATTATATCTTGCTGAACTGGAGGTAAGAGGCAATATGCCAGTTTCTCTTGAAAAGAATGGTAAGGATTACCTGGCAGAAGTACGCTCATCCATGTCTTTGGGAAGCGGTCAGACAGGAAATCAATTGCAGCAAGACCAAAACATGAGATTATTGGCAAATATAACCAATTCTAACGACCCAAACAAATGGCTTGCCTACCTAATGCAGCAGAATGGAGAACAAGCCACAGGGCAAGATATGTTCTCTGAATTGATTTCCTCAATGTTCAAAGCTGCCTTAGGTCTTGCCATGAAGATCAAAGCCGATGAAGTAGCCGACAAGATGGCTAATAATAATTCACAAACAGAAGCCTATGGTCAAAACCAAGAGGACAATAATATTGTGAAACGTGATAGGGAAACCGTAGATGTGAAAGCCTTGCAGCAGAGGGCAAGCGTAAACTTTGACACAGAATATCCTGAGCAACAGCAGTCCAACGGACAGCGTTTGGCTTAACTATACAACTGATAATAATATAAACATATAAATATTAAGACAATGATTAAATTGAATGCAACAGTTTGCGGAAATATCGTTAGTTCCGCAGAAGAAAAAACGGCAAATGATGGCAGTAAGTTTATTTCTTTTGCTATCGTAACTGCAATACAAGGCAGTGACCAAACAGTTAAGGAATTGCATATTAATGTCTCAGCACCTTTTAATGCCGAGACGATGAGCCACTATTCTACTGGTCGAAGAGTTACTGTTAACGGTATTGCACACATAAGAAAGAGCCAGAATGTTGAGTATTGGAACATGCGCACTGATAAGGAGGTTGAGTTTAATGAATCAACTACACCTGACCGCTTGGAGGGTAGTATGGAGTTTTTGGGTAAGATTGGTAAGAAAGGTATCGAAGACCGTAAGAGCAAGAAAGGTAAGGACTTTCAGACTTTTTCTGCTTTCTCTTCTGACAAGAATGGAGAGAACCGTGAATTTACATGGGTAAACTTCGTTGTTCTCAATCCTATCCATGCAGACTATTTCGCAGCTGAGAAATATGTGGAAGTACATGGTGACCTACGCTTGAATGTTTACAAGAGCAGCTTGCATATAGAATGCTCAGTAAAATCTGTTGCAGCTTGGGATGTTAGTAAGAAGGAAGATGGCACAGCAGCGCAAGCACAGCAGTAAGCACCTTGTCATATCCTTTGGCTATGTAGTAGGGGTGTTGTCACTTGGAGTCATAACAGCAGCATATCTGTTGTTATCCAGGAATAAATAGTTAATAAATTATGAAATGGCATCAATGAATAGTTGGTGCTATTTCTTTCTTGTAGAAATAATTATGGCAAAACAAAAGACAAAGAATATTATGAACCGCTTTTTGCAGGGATGGCAACAAATCTTTGGCGGTGACAGACAGGAAGAGGCACAGAACAAGCTAAAGCCATTCCCTCAGAACCATTATTTTCGTCCTGAGGAGTTGGATTATCTGTCAAAGAACAGAAACTTGAGCACAATCGAAAAATGGGCGGTAGCTACTGGCAAATGGGCTTTTGAGCAAAGCAAGGATAAATTCTCTGATTGCAAGTATGCTTCTGTAAAATGGCAGGACGGTCTTATGGCAACTTGGGTTGACGGAAGAATCATCCCAGACACACCAAGCAGACAGGCAGAGAAGTTGGCTCTCCTAAAAGAAGAAGGTTTTGAAATACCAGATAAGTATGAGAAGGTTATCACCAATTACGAGGCAAGCCGTCTTGTAGGCAATTATTTTTCCAACGGAAATGATGTTGTGAAGGTTGAAGACTACGATAAAGGACACTTGGTTGCAGATACCCCTAAACTTATTCTTCAACGATGGAATAAGGACAACCTTTCTTCTGCCAAGGAAACCATGGAGTATGTCGATTTTAAAGGAGAACTTGGTAGAAGCATGGTGACTATGAGCGATATTGACAAACAAGAATTTGTTAATAAACTTACTGATATGGAGCAAGGCAAGCAACTGTACAATAAAATCATTGAATCCATCAATAAGTCATATCCACCTGTATTAGGAGGAATTTTGCCATTGGAACTACAGAAAGTACATGAGGTGAATGCGTTTGACGGAAAACTGATACCAACGTCATGGTCTATAAACAATGATAATACGATGCGTGTGGTAGTGTTTACTGATAACAGCAATAAGACAGGCAGTATTGCTATTGATGAAAACACTGCACACCGTTACAGAAGCGTACTGAACACTATCGATAAGGTTGTAGAGAAAGAGCGAGTTAATGGTATCATATATTCATTAGCATCGCTTCTTGGCAATGACTTTGGGGAAAACAAGATTTATGCTAAGGAAAACAATGGTCCACTGCTTCCAACCAATGATGGTGTTGTGAACGCAGTGGTTGCAACAAAAGATGGCAGAACCATTGCTTTTAACCTTGACAAGCATAAAGAAATTACGTTAACTGGGAAAGATCCTAATTTCTTAATGGCAACCATGTTGAACGAAGCGGAAAAGGAACGTCAACATTTGCGTGATTTGGTAAGCATTCCTCAGATGAAGGACTATGTGGAGTCGATGACAGACAAGGAGAAACTGCTATCTGGAGAATGGGATTACATTCCTTCCAAGACAACGCTCTCCAAATTGTTCTGTGAGTACCAAAGAAATGAGGAGGAGTTTCATTCTTACACTCATAGTTCCTTTCCATTGGCACCAGAAGACCGTAATGAAATGCTTGCCGATTTGGCATCATCCACATTCGCATTCAATACGGAAATGAAGAAGATGATAGATGCTTACGACTCTAAATCTTATTCCTTCAGTGAGTCTGACGTGAAGAGACTGGAGCAATTGGATCTAATTCTTGACAATATATTCCAGAAGCCGAATGTTCGTAATCACAAGGTAATGAAAGGTGAGGCAATTACAGAAACAGAAGCTGCACTGAGAGATTCACTTGTTAATAAGATGCGTAGAAGTGGTATGGATGTCATAACCGATGTAGATGAAGCCAAGAAAGTTCATCAAGAAGCCTCTAATCAAGTGAAGGAAATGGGCACTCGTACCTTAAAAAGAATGAATAAAATTGGAAAAGAGCTCGAAGGAAGAGAACTGACACAAGAACAACAAGCGGTGGTTGGTGTTTATACAGGTAAAGCTGACAATCTTTATTTTAATGTAAGTAGAGACGATAAGGATAAGTCAATATTAATGCGCCAAGGGAATGATTTCCACGCAGGTACAAAGCATAGCGTCTATGGGCATTATGATACAAATAAAGGTGTTATAACAGCCGATGATATTCTCCTTATTCCTATTGTAATAGCCAAAGGTGATCGTAAAGTTAGTGCTAATGGAAAGATTGAGTACAAATATAATAATCCACAAAATAACGTGTCATATAAAGTAATAACACAATCTGAAAAAGGACACGAGGTATTCAATGATTTCTATACAAATAAAAAGGTTCGTCCGTCTGTCACGTCCAGCCTCAGTGAAGAGACAAAAACTAACTTAATAGCACATAACAACAACGGTCAAACCTTAGATTTTGCAAAGATACAACAAAAGGACGATACTGCCAAATCTGATGTAAATAAATTAAATAAGTTTAAGACTTCCAAAGGAGAAATTTGGGGATTTGCCACAAATGGTAAGATTTATATCGACCCAAGTGTGGCAAACGCCGAGACTCCAATCCATGAGTACACTCATATTTGGGCTGATGCCATTCGTGAGAACAATCCTAATGAATGGAGCAATATCGTGAATTTGATGAAAACGACTACCTTATGGGGGCAAATTAAGAAAGACTATTCGGAATTGAAGACCGAAGATGATGTTGCTGATGAGGTATTAGCTACCTACTCTGGCAAAAGAGGTGCCGAAAAACTCCGTAAGGAAATGTCTCGTATGACCAATAACGGCAACATGACAGAAAAGGCTGCTGCTGCAAGGTCTTTGGGACGTATGGAGCATATTTTAAATAGATTTTGGAAAGCCGTTTCCGATTTCTTGCATATTCATTTCACCTCAGCTGAGAATGTAGCCGACCGACCTTTAAAAGACCTCCTCGATGGTATTGACCCACGTGTTTACATCAAGGGCGACAAACGAATAGGAAATGGAAAATCCGTAGATGTCTTGCCACTCAGAGAACAGAGAGGACAGCAAACTTCTGAAACTCGATTTATTGATCCTCTGCTTCTCAAAGCAAAGACAGATGGTAGATGGCATACCCAGGAGCACATGGAAAAGAAAGTATATAAAGAATACGGCTCCATACTGGCAGCCTCCAAGGGATTGACTGTTTCAGATAATGGTAATGAGTCTGTACCTATGGATATGAGCGGACATAAATATTCAGGAACAACAGCAATGATGTTGAATATAGCAAGTCGCAACCATGGATATGAAGTTCCTGTCTTCCTCAACTTGGCTACGATGAATGCCAACGGTATTCGTGCAAATGAAAATGCTGTAGCTATTCCGATTATAACAAAGAATGGAATTGAGAATGTCTATAACATTGATCAGACAGATTATCCGATGAAGCATCCTCAGGAGTACAGTAACATGAAGCTCAACCAAGTTCTTGAATCCCGGTTAGCATCGGAGAATAAGGATGCCATTGAATCGTTGGTAAATAACAATAGATTTACCACCAAAACATCTTTTGACTCTTCTGTTGGTTCCGCTTCCTATTCCGCTATTGACAACACTATACATGTTGCGCCTGTAGGAAAATATGATAAGAAGGATGGCTTCTTGCAAGACCTATCCGAGGGGTTAGTTATGAGAACAAGAAAATCAGAGCCTGTATCTTCAAGATTTGAGAACATTCTCAAAGAAGGACTGATTGTACATCTTGGCAGTGGACTTGTAGGACAGAAGTATGGCTATGATGTTGGTGAGACTGCTGGTAGCAAGTTTTGGAAGGAACGATTAAAGAATGACCCTAATTATACCAAAGCTGTGCTTAAAGCTGCCGAGAGGTCTTCGGATAAGCTTATCGACTATGTTGATAAGCTTCAAAAAGGTCAGAGTCAATCGTCCAACTTGGATATGCGTTCCACTACCCCCATCGACATAGACGTAGATGGCAACGGCATCGTGGAGAGTGACGAGAATCTTGCTCCTGATAAAAAGCAAGGCTCCGATGAAGAGAAAGACAACAACCAGGAAGAAAGTCATCATCAACACCGCCACTTCCATCGTTGAATGTAAATGAATAAAAAGCTATTAAACTATTGTCAGATATACTGTCAATAGTTTAATAGCTTTTTATTCATTGGTTCACAATAACAAATAACCTTTATTATTTATTGTGCATCTTAAAATTCTTCATTTACGAAGTTCAAAGTGCCTTCTTCTTTTGCTGATGTAAGCGATGTTACTTTAACTTTTGAATCCTTGTATTTACTGGATATGCGTGTTCTGATGAATGGGAATAAGATGAAGTTCTTACACGACAAATCTCCTATCTTACCTTTAAAACACTCATCATCTTCCCAAATATGTCTAATTAAATTGTTGCAAACAATGCAAGGACATACTTTTCTGTTTTCTGCCAAACATTTAAGAACGGCAAACTCTTCAGCCTCTCTATCATTATCGAATTTTGATATGAATTCGATTTTACAAGTTGCATTGGCCGGATGCCTATTGTATTTTTCTCTTGAAACCTCTGCAGGTTCTTGCCAAATGCGGTGGAGTGTTCTTTGGTACCCCCATGCTTTGGTATGGGCCACAGTTTGCAAACCCCTTTTTGTTCATCCACGTAAGGTTTGACTTGCAATCAAAACAAGTGCGTTCAGAAGGGTCACGGAACGCCTCCAGTTCGTCATATCTCTCACGCTCCAGCCTGCGCTTGGCATCAGCCTCCATGACTCGCTTGCGAAGCTCCATACGCCTCTGTTCCTGCTCTGCCAAGGTTCTCAGCCTTTCCTCCTCTTGTTTCTGCCTACGCTCTCTTGCTGCTTCGAGAAGTCGCTGGTGTTCTTCTTTCCTTTGTACTAAGACATCCGGCTTGCATATACGGAATTGTCTTCCACTGTTCTCGATGAGTATAGGTGTCTCAGAATATTTCGCCCTAACACCACAACAGTTTTTGAAGACAGGACACTTTTTGCACTCATTGTAGTCCACTACTCGAATGTTCTTGCCTGCCCTGGTATATCTTTCCTCGATCTCCCCAAAATAGTTCTCGTTGTTCACCCATTTTCTGTTTTCTTTGGAGTTTAGCAAGAAATCGGAGAGAGTTTCCAGTTTTTGGTCGGACAGGTCTATTTCTAAGCAAGACAGGTTATTGTAGTCAATGGCCTTGTTATGCTGCACCTTGTACTTGAAAATGAGCTCTATGAGATATTGCTTGCCCTCCTTGGTCGTTGCGATGATGTCTGGCTGCTTGTCTTTGCGCTCATACCGGCCATCTATCTTCACGTCAACAAATTCAAGGTCTGTCTCCTTGAATATCCCATAATACGAAGGAACATGAATGCGTTTTCTCTCCGAAACGATTTGTTCGGCCAACTTGTACATGATAACCATATAGCAAATCTCCAAGGTCGCCTTTCGGGTCTCACTATGGTGGGCGAAATGGTGTGCCCTTTCCATTCCATGCCTTGCAAGCAGTTGCTCCTTGCAGTTAGGGCAAATGCAGTTACAGGCCAAGCCATTAGGTACATCGTCTATATATACCATCCTGCCTGTCCTATCCTGAGCCCATGAGAAAACGAAGTCTAATGCCATACTTATTTTCGTTTTTGTTATATAATCTATTTACTTATGAATCGAATATTCACAGATAAGGATGTCTGTTGCCGTTAGAATGTTGCATTGCATTACCAAATCCCTTGATGGATAATGCAAAGAACAGAAATACAGCTACTATTGACGCTAAAAAACACCAATTTTCATAATCTTTTATAATAATTCTATTTGTAGGTAATGAGTCTCTGCCCGGTCTCCCATCCACCTTTACGGTTGAGCATGTCCGGTTCATACCACTTGTTGAAAATCACATAGTCACGCTTTGGCTGACGGACTATCACAGCGTTGAACTGTACATTGGTATGGGTCTTCCTTCCTCGGAACGGAATATATTGTCCCTGGTAGGAATGAATCCCGGACACAAAGGTTCCACCGCTATTCTGGTCAATGCCCACACTTGTAATGATGATGGTGTTGGGTACATACAACTTCCCATCGAAGCAGGAACCATAGTAGTTTCTACAGAATATTTCCAATACATATTTGCAGTCTGCAGCCGAGAGCTGCGCCTTGCATATCCCCACATACAGGATAGCAAGAAGAAACAAAATTATCTTCTTCATATTTAAGATGTGTTAGTTATTTATTCTATTGATATTAAACAATCACAAAATTGCGTACAACATCTACCGTGGTGGTATTTAGCAGGGCAGCAGCCTTGGATTGAGTGATGATACCGCTTGCCAATGCTCTGTAAACCATACACTCAAATTTAGTAATCTTCTCCTTGGTAATGGAGCCTGATTCTGATTTCTTCGTAGAATCAGCACTGCCGAGGTTCTTGCAATAATCAGAATAGTGCCTCGAAGAAATAACTCCGAGATATTTTGCCTTCGCCATCAGAACATCCACAGAAATGCCATACTCATTCTGTAGATATTTCAGTTCCATAAGAGCTATGCCGTTACGTTTTCCCCCTACTACGGAGAAGAATACGTCGTGTGGCAGAAGTATTTCATTAGCGAAGACGCTGCAAAAATGCTCTTTCTTTTTATTATCGATACTCTGATCAAAGCAAAGAATGGCATGTGCCAACTCATTAAGGGCAGAAAAACGAAAACTCTCAGCGTTGAGATTGCTGTTGATGGCTATCACCGGAATAGAGTCGTTTAGGATGGCATGAAGACTGGTGAATGCATCTGAAGCATCAATATTAGCTATAATTACGCCCTTTGATTCCAGAAGATTCATTACATTGGTGATAGCAGCGGTACCCATTCCCCATGCCTGGCGAAGCATGGAAGCACCCTGTAATACATCGAAAAGCGTCTTCACCTGATGTTCTACCAGAACGGAATTGAACGAATGTTCTATTCCACAGATTTCTTCTATCTCACCAGTTCGTTCTATTGTGTTTTCTATGATACTGGCGATAGCCATTTCTTCCTTCTTGCTCAATCCCTGCAGCTTACCATAGCGTATGTTTTTAGGAGTAGAGCTTTTGTAGCTGAAAAGATAATCCAGGTTTATCTCCAGGGCATCGCAAAGGGCTATTACTATGTTACTTTTAGGCAGCATCACTCCATTCTCATATCTGGATAGAGTCTGTTTGGTGATAATGTTGCCCATCATATCACATAGCTGCTGCATAGACAATCCTCGCATCAATCGAGCGTTATGCAGTCTTCCTGCAAAGCTTTTCTTTAAATCCTTTGCGTTTTGGAGATTGATATTATTGTTTGCCATATTTCTGTCATTTATGATTTGAATGTAACTTAACCGCATACTTTCCATAATGGATATGGGTGATTTTAGCAGCTTGGGTAATTCGATGGTCTCTTTTCCAGAACCAGTCAACAGAACGTAAATTTCTTCTTTCTCTTATAACAGTCTCTACAGGAGCATATTTCCAATGTCTCTCAAACCAATACTTGGATTTTGAATTTAAAAGGTCTAAAGCTTTTAATTCTTCATCATAAGGAAGGTTCTGCCTGAGAATCTTTAAGAAAGAATAAGCCATAATCTTCTTAGCCTGCCTCTTCTTCATTATCTGCTTTACTTTGTTGCTGTTGCCCTGCATGAGCCGTGATTGCATTGTACTCTTCATCAGACATTCGCCCTGTATCATGAAGGTTCTTCACGTAAAGGTAGATTATCTGGCTGAACACCATCTTCATGCCTTTGTAGCTCATATAGTTTATTTTTGATTATTCTTTTCCGAAGATTCCGGCTCTTCATACGTTTTATAAAGCTGGCACAGAACATTTTTATTCTTGACAACCAGGTAGAAAACCACTTCACCTTTTTTGGGTTGATAAGCTGCTCCTACAAAAAGAGCCGTCTTCCCATCAGTCAAGACATATTTTTCCCAACCTTGTTTTAAAGAAGGTGTTCTAACGCTATTATAATAATCTTTAGCAACCTTTGAAAGTTCAATAATATCCATACTATAGAATTTTGAAAAATTAAACTTATTCTTCTTTTAGAAACTTAGCGGAAGCTTGCAGCATGATGATAGTCTGTTGAACTGTCTTTCGTGCCTGATAATCAGACCCGGCATCATCCAGATACTGTCTGTTCATTCTGACCATTGTATTGAGATAATCAGCACACTCTTCCTTGCTTGGATTCAGCAGATGAATACTACAGGAAACGGTCTTCATAAAATAATCCATACCTTTTTTGAGTAGAGTTCTGATATTACCCACATTAGGATGAGTACCAATCATCTGATATATCTGTATGCGAAGGCTGACACCATTACGTGGGCATCCAATTCTGTAATCATCCCCCACTTCCTCTTTTTCTCCATCCACATAATCGACCTTGGCGAGAGGAAGCCATTATCCTTATCTGTACAAACAAGAAAGTCACATTCACCACGTTTATGATTGCGACTGGTATCTACTATGAATAAAGGGATTTCTCTCTTTGCCATAAGTAATGCACCGCTGCCCTACGGATTTATTTGAGTATCTGGCTCACCCTATTAATAAATAACTGTCCCTTTGAATAGAATCAATCAAAACACTGCAAAGGTACAAAAAACTATTTTATCACCCAAACAAATATGGGTTCTTTTTTCTCAATTAACATTTCAACAAATCTAATTGCGAATTGGAATATCATAAAATCTATTCTGGATTTCCTGATTCATCTGCCTTTTAAGGACTTTCCGTTTCGTTCAATCCGAGATTTTTTTTAGAATCATTCCGGCATAACCGTCATCACCTAAGCCTTTTTACGTGCTTTATAAGATGGCAGCCCAATAAGGCAGTAAGCCAAACAATCGGTAGAGAATTTTTGTAGAATACCCAATCTCTGATTGCGGAAGTCTGCTGCAAAAAATCTTCGCCGATAGGGAGAGCATCGACTGGTGTTTGGTGTCTGCCTGGGCTGCCATACCTTTGCACTTAAAAAACTGGCGGTGATGGTTAACGGCACAACTTATGCTAAAAAATTGAGGTTGAACATAAGAAACGGAAACAGAAATATAGATATAGAAAAATATATATAGCCTTATTGCAAGCAATAGATATAGAGCACCATCGTTACTGAATAAGTTCTATGAATTTTAATCATTAATATCTAACCACAGCCACCTGTAAGCCTCGTTTGGTAGCTGTTCTAATTTAAATTTAATTTTGTCGAACCTAAATGACGTGCAAAAATAATGCCCATCGTATATAATATATAAATAGAATCGATTGCCATTATTCTGCATACCTCTTCTATTTTATGATTCTGATTACTGGGATGGTGTTGCCGGAATACTTACATGTTCCTATCAATTCTTTCATAGATTTGCCTTGCTTTTTACCTTCTTTACGTAATGCCTTAATCAAAGTTTCAGGAAGCTGGACAGTAAGCGAGACTTCTTTTACTCCTTCTATGAGTTGCTTACGAGGTCTTCCCCAATTATCTGGCGATTTCTTTTTATTTACTATTCCCAAAATAGTTTTGCGTTAAACAATAATTTAAAATCCTGCCACTTTCACAAGCGGCAGGACTAAAACAATATATTCATATTTGTCATATGAAACAGTCTTGAACCTTATAATCTTTAAGCTTCAAGAGTTTTTCTACAAGCTTCTATCAAGAAAGACTTCAACTCCTTCTTGTTCATTTCTCGTAGGTTTGTCGGATGGAAATGTCCACCTACATAACCGTTGATCCAATCAGGAGTACACCACCATTTTTCAACATCGGCAATTGGCACACCAGTCTCTGAGGCACATTTTTGCTTATCAGTTATGGCTGGGTTTTCCCATCGCCACATAGTTACGTCTCTTGCACTCTCAGAGGATGAGAGTTCTGTAAGTTTAGTAATATCCTTATTCCATTCAGAGAATACATCTTGATAGCCATTCGAAATAACTTCTTCTGACATTTCTTCATCGTCCAACAGTTCTTCGGCAGTAGGTTCTCTATCACTATCTTCTTCATACCACCAACCAAGAAAAGCTGCTGCGGTTTCTTCTGTATTTTGCAGATTTTTCTCAGAACAATATATATGATACTGTTCTTTTACGTCATCTGGCAAGAATACTGAAACTATCTCTTTAGCTGTGTATTCGCCATTGATGTAAGCATCGAGCATTTCTTGCTCATCAGCAAACTTATCTATTGTCTTTTCCATATCTTTTACATTACATGTGCATACCTCTTGCTTTGTTCTTTTCAACAAGTTCATTTTGAGCTTTCACCATTTCGTCGGTATAGCTCTCTTCTGGAATATAGGATAGGTTGTTGTCCTTATCAAATGTCCAACATCCATAAAGTCCAAAATTGTACTTTGGTAACTTATCAGTTTCTTTCTCCTGCTTCCAATTCTGTTCATCACCTTCAACGACTCTATAGCCCTTAGAATCTGAAAGATCAATACCAATTGTTATCACGTCACCATTTGACACAACAGATTGAATCTTGCCTTCAGAGAATGTCTTCTCGTCAATATAAGCCGAGAGATTATTTTTCAATCCATTGAAATTGTTTATAAGACAATCCGCAGGGCATGAAAGAATACGGTTAGTATCTTCGTCCATCTGATAATAAGAAGACGGTTGACCTTTAAGCTCTGTCAAAACAACACCTCCACTAAGAAGTGTCTTTTGCTGGCTTTTACTAAAATCAGAATAGTCACGAACATTATCATAAGGACGATAAAAGCCTGTAACCACACCGTTCTCTTCCCTACTCATCCAGATTGTAGCCTTCATTGGATTATCTTTAGAGTCATTCTTAGAAGATGACAACAGAGGAGTTTTCTCTCCAGATAAGAGTCTGTTCATAATTGTCTCAGGAAGGTCATCTATCATTTCTTGTGAGAACCCCATCCGCTCAAAATCCTCGTAAGGAATCTCGTTTTCTGTAAATTTCTTCATATTTCTTTTTATTATTTTGTTGAGGATGCAAAATTAAGACTTTTCTTTAATGAATGTATGAAAAAACAAATATATCTCCTATATTAACATTTTAAATATAAAATGTATAAGAATAGGCTTAATTTATATTATTAATGTTAATATAACACATTTATTTTTTTTAGGACTATTCCTTGTATCTATTATTGTATTTTTGCAGCTTAATAAAAAGGTATATCAATGAAAAAGATTATTGTTCTATTATTGCTTTTATGCAGTATGGGAGTACAATCCTCATTTGCAATAACTGAGGATGACATAAAAGATTATTGGATTGACAAGTATCTAAGTGTTAGCTTTCCGCTGAAGACAATAAGAATAAATTCATTCTACGGAACACGTGCTGACCCTTTCAACGGTCACGCCAGGCAACATAGAGGTCTTGATTTGGCTGCACGTTATGAAGAGGTGCTTGCCATGTTCGATGGCTATGTAAAGGCAACTGGCTATGACAGAGGTTCGGGAAAATTTGTAACCATGCAATTTGGTGATTACACCGTTAGCTATTGCCATCTGTCGGAGATTTGGGTTGAGAAGAATATGAAGATATATGCCGGGGAGCCTGTAGGTCTAAGCGGCACTACCGGGCGAAGTACAGGACCACATCTTCATATAACAAGCCGACTTAGAGGGAAACTTCAAGACCCATATAACCTGCTGGTATATATACGAGATACTAAGCAGAAAGCCGTCAAAGCTCTGCATTTGGACGAGAAGAAGATAATGACTCCAACAGAGTTCTTCAAGGAATATGCAAGTATGGCAATGCGGCAGCAGCGCAAGTATGGCATTCCATCTTCTGTCACTCTCGCTCAAATGGCATTAGAAAGCGGATGGGGAAACAGCAATCTTGCACAAGCAGGTTACAACTTCTTCGGAATCAAGGCAAATCGCCGATGGTTGAGTAAAGGTTTGCCATATAGTGTACATAATGATGATCGTCCGAACGAAAAGTTTTGCAATTTCAACTCGCCAGAGGAAAGCGTTGAATACCATTCACGTCTCCTTATGAGTGACCGTTACGCACGATGTTGGAGATATGGCAGCAAAGACTTTCACCATTGGCTTCTGGCTATAAAAGCTTCGGGTTATGCAACCAGAAGCGATTATGTTGAAAAATGTGAGCGTATAATAATGAAACATAAGCTATATCTGTATGACGATTTAGCTGAAAAAATGTAGAATTTATAAATAATAAAAAGAAAATAATGAAAGCAAAAACTTTAATGATGCTGGCTTTATGCCTTACAACAACGGTAGCTAAGGCACAGGTGGTTTATGGTGATGACGAAAAGAACTATGCAAGAACTACTTGTTCTTCTATGCCTATGTCAACAACCAACCACAATCTTCAACAGCCATCTATTTCTGATGGAAACACACGTTTTCATCTATCAGGTATCGGAGACAACTGGTTTGCCTCTGTGCAAGCTGGTACATCCACTTTTCTTGGTTCGCCAAAGGGATGCGGAGACTTTTATGACAAGACAAAATACACCATGGTGTTTAGTTTTGGTAAATGGCACTCTCGTTTCTTCGGAACACGTGTTGTGTACCAGGGTTTCCAGTTTGCCAATTTTGACAAGGAATCTGTAAACTATCAAAATTATCACGGTGATTTGATGTTGAATATTTCTTCGTTCTACAGAACCACCTATACCCCTCTTCCAAAGTGGAACGTCATTCCCTATGTTGGTGCTGGTATCATAAGAAACAGCGATTTACACAATAAGCCATTTGCCATTAGCTATGGTGTGATTGGAAGCTATAGAATGTCAAAAAGAGTCAGTTTGTCTGCTGAATTTGGCGGAACGAGCACATTCCAAACCTTTGATGGAGCTGGCAAGGACAAGCATTTTGGTGACAATTTGTTTCAAGCAAGCATCGGCTTGACTGTAGGCATTGGCAAACTCGGATGGGAAAAGAAGTCATCAAAACGTGTTGGTATGTTGCCTGTGCAAAATGTTACAGACCTCACACCATTCCCTCGCAATGATTATGAAGGCTTGCGAAAACTTAGAGAGCGAATGAACAACGGTGAAACAACAGTTGACGAGCGACTTGCCAAGTTTGACGCACCAATATTGTTCTTCTTCAAGATTAACTCAACAGAACTTATTGACAAGCAGCAGTTGGTAAATATCAAAGAGATTGCAGGAGCAGTAAATGAGTTCGATCTCAATCTAAGAATTGTGGGAGCCGCTGATAGTAAAACAGGAACACCCAAAATAAACCGCAAGCTGAGTATCAAAAGAGCAAAATATATAGCTAAACTCCTTGTCAAAGCTGGTGTGCCAAAGGAAAAAATGATTGGTGTAAGCCAAGGCGGTATCAATCTCTACAAGCCTTACACTGCTAATCGACACACTTGTGTTATAGTGTATAAGAAAGACTAATTATAATATGTAAAGTTATGACTGAAAAAGAATTGTTTAATAGCATCTATCCAAAACAGGAAAGCTCTGGAATTATATATGAGAAGGACTTGCAAAAGTCTTTCTCTATTCTTATGGGTAAGGTGTATCTTTGGATGACACTTGCCCTTTTAATAACAGGATTTACCGCTTATTCTGTAGCTCAATCTGTACCATTGATGTCTGCCATGTTTGAACATCCATTGATGGTATTTGGAATATGTGGTGCAGAAATAGCTTTGGTATTTATCATCAGTAGTAGAATTAGAAAACTGGGCTTGACACAAGCCACTATCCTATTCATTTTATACTCTTTGCTTAATGGCGTGACCCTGTCATTTACGCTGCTGGTATATCAAGAGGCAAGCATTGCAAAGGCTTTCTTTATAACAGCAGGAACCTTCGGAATAATGTCCTTATATGGCTATACTACCAAGAAGGACTTGTCTTCAATTGGGAAATTACTGTTTTTCGCATTAATCGGCTTAGTTATAGCTACAATAGTCAATCTTTTCTGCAAAAGCAGTGGTTTTGACTTAATGATAAGCTATGCGGCAGTAATAATTTTTATTGGACTGACTGCATGGGATTCTCAGAAAATAAAAAAGATTCTTATAGAAGAATCCCAATATGGAGTTGACGAACATAGTCAAAAGATAGCTCTATTAGGAGCTTTAGAATTGTATCTTGATTTCGTCAACCTCTTTATTTATATACTCCGAATTTTGGGTAGCAAGAAATAACATTAAATAAATAATAACGAATATGTCAGTAAGAAAGAATACAAATCCAAGAGCATTGGACATAGCTCCTCAGCTCCAAAACACGCTTAATGCCAATGGTATGCAAGCGCAGATTGCAATGACCCCAACAGGTGAATATCAGTTGGTAACAATGTCTCACAATACATCAACACCTCGACGTTATACACTCAATGATGCTCAATTGGAGGCATTAAGGAATGGCGGAAATAACGTATGGGATAAAAAGGCTTACCAAACTTTTGTATCAATTGTGAGAAATGACTATTATATTCCTGGTTCTTGGGTTGCTGCACGTAATGCTAATAGTCCTGTAAATATGGGTTTAAATGGACATCGACTTAATCCTGGAGAATATGGATATAGAGGAGAACGCCCATTCCACCCTTTTGAAGGTGCAAGATACGGACGTTTTGATAGTTTCTTGGATGGATTCAGAGCGTTTGGAAGACATGGTTATCATGCAAGAAGAATAGATGACCGTCCTTTCTTCGCAAGTAGCGCACCTGTTGTGATGGATAGACCTGATGGCAGACTAAAGCCTGGAGAATTGAAGACTGGCGATTACGGCTTTTATGACAAAGGAAACCAGCAGCAGGATTCATTGGCTAACATAAAGATTGATGCTAAACCGAAACAGTTGGTTCGCCCAAAAGGACAGGCGTTGACCTTGGGAGAATACCTTAATAGTTATAGTGCAGAACTAACCTTTAGTGGTGAAGGATTTAACAAGGTTCTATCTTCTCATGGCATCGTTATCGACAAAGAGAAGAAAACTCTTACAATCAAGTGTGACGGTATCAACAAGGATTTACAATATGCGTTGACTGACGAACAATTGAAAAAGATCCTCAATGACAAGCTTAGATTCACTTCTGGCGAGGGTAAGCATAAGATGGTTCATAACAAGACAGCTCCTGATATTAGTGAACGACTTGATGTTATCAATAATGTCATTTCCAAAGACTTTTCAGAGAAGATAACCAAAGAGCATCTTCAAAGCAAGGACTACATCAATATTAAGTTGAAACCAGAGGTTGAACAGGAGTTGAACTTAGGGCAGCAACAAGCAGCATCCTATGCCAAAAACATCGATGTCATTGATATTGACATGAAGAATATGCGTCAAGATTACAAGACTGGCTATATAGACAAATGGAATAGTATTGGTGTTGTAGATGGTAGAAGTTTGGATGCAAGCCAAGGGTTCTATCTGCCAGTCAAAGATGGTCGTGCCGTTTCTGTGGGAGAGATACAAGCCTACCCTACGAATGACGGTCAGAAGACAACATTCCGTATGACGGCGGCAATAAACAATCAGTTGATGAGTCACGAGATTAGTAAAGATGACTATCTGAAGTTTATCAACTATGATGATGAGTATCGCTTGAAGCTGTTTGATAAAGTCTTTGATGAAGTGAAGATAAAGAGTGCATCAAATGGTCAGATGCAAGATGCTGTTAGGTCAAAAGGAATTGACCAGGCAGAGGGCGTTGTCACACTGAAAGGAGATTATAGTCTTGTAAATGCAAATACTTCCGCTGCCATTACTGGAGCTATGGCATGGAAAGACCAAATCTCTGGCAATTATCAGATAAATGTCCGTACCGATAAGGATGCAGGAATGTGGTCATTTAAGATAACAGAGGCACAATACAATGCTTTCAAAAATGGAACAAATGAGGACAGAGCCAAGATGTTGACCGTTCTTATCCCTTTTACAGATGAGAACAAGCAGAAGATGCAGATCGTTCCAACAAGCAGCCTTCATCAAGATATGCGTCAGCAGTCATTCAACAATAATGCCACTATCAGCAACAAGGTTATAGATGAATTGCATAAAGCCGGATTTGGCACCGAAGTCGTTAAGACGGTTGGAAAAGAAAAAGTATTGTCTGAGGATTTAGTATCTGCTCATAGTGAGAAGCCTTCTGTAACAGAAGGCAGGGTTGTTCATTATGGCAACGAAGCCATCAATCTCAATGACTTACGTAATGCCGCAAAGATCAATCTTATGGGTGATGCTGGAGTAAACGGAGAGTCTTTGAATAATCTCAAAGAAAGCAAGGAATGGAAACGTAGTGGCGAACATGGTCGTGCCACTACGATTGGTGATATTTCTGTGGAAAGATTGAAGGATGAGCAAGGTAAGGTTATCGAGGGTAAATATAAGATGTCCGCAGTCATTGACGGAAACGTAGTTTCACACGAGATTAATCAGAAAGACTTCAATAAATTCCTTGCTGTGAATGACTATCAGAGAATGAAACTCTTTGATAAGATATTCCCTGAGGTGGAAATGAAGACTAAATCAGGACATGGCTTCAACTTAGGTGCGGCTATTCTTGCTGCCGTAACTACCGGATTAGATGTTGCTGCGGGTCTTTCGATGGCAGCCCCACCAAGACCTAAACCAGACTTCTACGAGTCAAGGGCTGTATTTTCTAAACCAGGTGTTGTATCGCCAGAAGCAGTTGCCGCTGCAAGTTATGCTGCAGAGATAGGCGAAGACCGTGGACATGGAGAAGGTAGAGGTATGGGTGTTTAGCCCATACTTCTTTTCTCTTTATATTTAATATAATAAGGTATGAATAATAACTCTATTCAAATATTTCAGACGGTGGCTTTGAGACCTCAGATATTTCAATACGTCATTAATGAGTTTCCTGCCATCTGCCTAAGCATTGCCGCTTTTTGGGTATATGTATTTGGCAAGTTTATGTGGCACGAATATTTTATCTATGCCGCATTGTTTTTGGTTATATATCTGTTCTGTCAGCTACTGTCATTGTTGCGTACAGAATACGTTATAACATCGGAACAAATAATAATACTTCATGGAGTATTATCACACTCTACAGATTATGTTGAGTTGTATCGTGTTGTGGACTACAAGCAACATCGTTCGTTGCCACAACAGATATTTGGGTTGAAAACCGTCACCATTTATTCTGGTGATAGAAACAATTCAGTGGTCAATATGATAGGTATTAAAGAAGCTGACGATGTCGTGTCTGAAATAAGAATGAGAGTTGAATTTAATAAAAGGAAAAAGGGGATATATGAAATTACTAATCAAGTTTAGAGCTGTAATGCTCTGTTTTGCTATAGTGTTGTCCACGGCAGACAGCCGTGGACAAATTAGTGCTACAACTTCTAATCCAGGTGAATATCTTGCTATAAAGAAAGGTGAAGACAATATTCTTAACGAGATTTCCGCACAAACAAATTATCGAAAGAAAGAAGCCGGGATTCAAGCAGAACTTTCGGAAACCACAACAAAGATAAAAAATTGGGAGCAACAATATAATAAATATTTAAAAACTACAGAAGGGTTTGCTGATGGAATTGCTGCTGCTTGTCAACTGTACTTAGAAGGTGTGCAAACTTTAAACGCCTTATGGGAGGTTTCTGCTGCAAAGAAAATCAACCCACAAGGTGTCTTTGCCACAATGTCTATGAATAACCTTTATATGGAAACAGCAATACAATTCATTAAAACATATCGCTCCTTAAAAAAAGTATGCAAGAAAGGTGGCAATGGTAATATGCTGAACAGTGCAGAAAGAACACAATTAATCTGGAATTTGGAGCGTGAACTTGAACAACTCAATTCCAAGTTAAGAAGATTGGCAGTATCTATATCTGTGTTCAGTTTTGAGGATGTTTGGAATCGTGCCATTGCAGGCAAAATAGACAAGTCAAATGGTATGCTTGCCCTTGAAGCAAGAAATAGAATGCGCCGAGCAGCAACTTCTGTTGCAAGATATTATAAACTTAAACAGAACAGTAAATCATGGGGATGGTAAATAAATTCTTTTATATGATAGTATTGGCAGGACTGATGTCTTTCCTTCCTTTAAAGATTTATGCCGGAGAAGACGTAGTGCGTGCAGGATTGTTCCTTGATTACGCCAAGAAAGCAAAAAGAGCTCTAAAATCACAAGATGAAGTAATGTCACTTAATCTAACTGGACACAAGTATGTCTCAGAACAGACGAAGAAACTAACAAACTTTCAAAGAGAGTTTGATAACTATCTATCCAGTTTTGGTGATATGCTTACTTTAGCTGCAAGCATTTACGGCATTTATTACCAGGTTGACCAAACTCTTAAAAATCTTAAAGAGTTAAAATCTGTCGGTGTTTCATGTCCTGCTAACGTACTGGCTGTAGCTTTGTCACAGAAGAAAAATAATATCTATGAAGATGTCATTAATGACGGCATTCAGATTGCTGCCGATGTAAAGCTGATTCTACCGCTTGGATCATCGAAAGGAAAGAACCCTAAACTTACGGAATATCAAAGGATTCAAGTCATAGCCAATATCAACAATACATTGGTAAAGTTGAACTTTAAGTTAAGAAGGATGAACAGATTAATCCGCTATACATCTTTGCTGGATTCTTGGTACGAGCTTCGTGGAACACCAAGAGGAACACGGTCCATGAAAGCTATTGTTGCTGACTGTAAAAGAGGATGGATAAATAAAGCAAGAACAGCGAATAAAATGAATACAAAATAATGGAAGAGTCAAAAGAACTACAGGGAACATACACCCTTTTCCGAGCGACAATCTATGTTTCTTTGTTGCTCGAATTTTTTATGTATGCGCTTGACCCAACAGCTTTGGATTTTTTGGGCGGCGTTATTACCAATGTACATAGCCGACTTGGGCGGCTATCCATGTATCAGTTTCTGCCTTATAGCAAGATTGTTACAGTAATGTTGGTAATCATCACCTGTATAGGCACTAAAAACAAGAAACAGATAGAGTTCGATGCGAGAAAGATGGTTTTCTGGCCTATCTCCATCGGACTCGTTTTGGTAACAGTTTCTGTTTTTCTTTATAGCTGTGATTGGAAAGCCAGAGTTTGGTTGCTGAGAACCAACATTTGGCTTTATATGCTCGCCTCTTTGATAGGAACCATATTGATACATATCGCACTTGATAATGTTTCAAAATATTTTAAGGATGGAATGCTTAAAGATAGATTCAACTTCGAGAATGAGAGTTTTGAGCAGACAGAAGAATACGTTGACAACAAGTATTCTGTTAATATACCGATGCGTTACTATTATAAAGGAAGATTCCGTAAGGGATGGATTAATATCATTAATCCTTTCCGTGGAACTTGGGTTGTGGGTACTCCTGGTAGTGGTAAAACATTCTCTGTCATAGAACCATACATCAGACAGCATAGTGCCAAAGGCTTTGCCATGGTTGTGTACGACTATAAATTTCCAACTTTGGCTACTAAGCTTTACTATCATTACAAGAAGAATCAACAGCAAGGTAAAACGCCCAAAGGATGTAGGTTTAATATCATCAACTTCGTGAATGTTGAATATTCAAGACGTGTCAACCCTATTCAGCAGAAATACATCAGTAATTTGGCTGCAGCCCAGGAAACTGCTGAGACACTGATTGAATCTTTGCAGAAAGGACAGAAAGGAAGTGGCGGTGGTAGTGACCAGTTCTTCCAAACATCTGCTACAAACTTTCTTGCCGCTTGCATTTATTTCTTTGTAAACTATGGAAAGAAACCATACGACGAGCATGGTAATGAGCTTGAAGCACAATATGAAGAAGACCCAGAAACACATCATAAGCGACTCACTGGACGTGTATTTGCAAAAGGTCATCTTGGTGAGAAGGAACACATTGTTGAACCTGCGTATTGGAAAGGCAAATATTCGGATATGCCTCATGTACTGTCGTTCTTGAATAGAGATTATTCTGAGATATTTGAAGTTTTGGAAACAGACCCTGAGGTTTATCCTCTGATGGCTCCGTTCATGACAGCGAAGAAGAATAACGCTATGGAACAGTTGGAAGGTATGATTGGTACACTTCGTGTTCAAACATCACGACTTGCCACCAAAGAGGCATACTGGGTATTTTCTGGTGATGACTTTGACCTCAAAGTTTCAGACCCGAAGAATCCAAGTTATCTCCTCATTGCCAACGACCCTGAGATGGAAAGTATCATTGGAGCCTTGAATGCGCTGATTCTAAACCGTCTGGTGACACGAGTAAATAGCGGACAGGGAAAGAATGTGCCGGTGAGCATCATCGTGGATGAGCTTCCTACACTCTACTTCCACAAGATTGACCGTTTGATAGGTACTGCTCGAAGCAACAAGGTGGCCGTCACCCTGGGTTTCCAGGAACTCCCACAGCTGGAGGCTGACTATGGAAAAGTGGGTAAGGACAAAATCATCACCACCGTGGGTAATGTGATTTCTGGATCTGCAAGAAGCAAGGATACCCTCGACTGGCTCTCCGGCGACATCTTTGGTAAGGTGGTTCAGCTAAAGAAAGGAATCACCATTGACCGTGACAGAACTTCTATCAATCTTAATGAAAACTTGGATAGTCTTGTTCCGGCATCTAAGATTTCCGATATGGCATCTGGTTGGATATGTGGTCAGACAGCAAGAGATTTTACTGTTACAAAGACAGGTCGCAAAGGTGCTATGGACATTCAAAAGGCGGAAGAGTTCAAGACTTCCAAGTTCTTCTGCAAAACCAACTTTAATATGGATGAAATAAAGGCAGAGGAAGAGGATTATAAGAATTTTCCTTTACCTAAATTCTATGATTTTGGTTCTGTAGATGCAAAGGAACGTATCTTATATAACAATTTCAATAAGATAGACCAGGAAGTGAAGAATATGATAAAAGTTATTCAAAGGGAATTTCATCAAACAGAGAAAACCCAACAACAAAAAGCATCATAACTATAAGAAAAAGAGAGGAAGCGTTTCTTGGAAATGTTTCCTCTCTTCGTTTAATTATATATAAAAAAAATGCAGCCATTGCTTATTTTCTTAATAAAAGCATTAACTTTGCATTTTATTCTAAAAAGTTATATATATATATGAAAAAAAATGTTTTGTTAACAATGTTGCTTGTATCTACAAGCACATTCATGATGGCTCAGACTCCTATTGAGCAAGCAAGAGAAAAAGCCAAAGCTTTGATTAAGGGTGGTGTAACAGACATTAGCAAGATTCTCCCTAAACACGAATCTGATGATGAAGAAGATTTAGATGATGCTGATGACGATTCTACAATAGACCCATTAGAAGGAAAATCGGAAGAATACATCCGAGGCTTTAATGATGCCAGACGAAAGACTTATGAAGAGCAGAAAGCTTCATTTGCGAAAGCTGGTATAGATTTTCGTAAAACAGCTTTAGGAAAATTAAAACAAGATTCCGTAGGTATTTTTGCTAATATCGACAATAAACTTGTTGCCATGAAGCATGTTGATGCTGACGAAAACAGGGTTACAATGAATGATTTCGCCTCAAAGTGGTTACTTGATTATGATGGCAAAACTTCTCCTTATCAATTTTCGAAAACTGCCCAATTCCGTGTTTATTTTACACACGAAAGAAATAGCATATCAGAATATTATAAGATGTTTTCAAGTGACCTTACTATAGATAATTTCATTGTCTGTAGATTTAAAGTAAAAGGTAACAAGCGTGAGTTCATTGGAGCCAGAAACAATTCTGCGTTTTTGGGTGGTCATGCAAAATCTAAAGCAGAAGCTGCCAAGGATGTAACGGTTTCTGTGAAGAAAATATCAGATAATGTATATGATATGACCGTTAAAGGAGAATCTGGAGAATACTGCTTGACATGGAATGAGAAAGAAGCAGCATCATGGACAGTCTTTGATTTCACCATTAAATAAATTGAGTTTAAGGGATGCAGTTAATCGGTGCATCCCTTAAATCTATATAGCGAGTATTATCAGTAAATCTCTATTTTAATATAGTCTGTATTAGGTGTTAGACATACTCCATAAAAGACATCTTCATCTTCATCAGTACCGACCCTATAATTTTTATAAGAGATAAAATCTTGTAAATAATTACCTCCAAATACCATTTCTTTAAATATATCTGCATTTGGAATTTGTCGTGGAATCTTGAATTTGCATCTAACCCCATCTATCACATCTGACAAATAACCTCCTGCATCAACATATTTTTTCCATCCTTTATAAATCTGTGAACGGAGACTACTTACATCAACAATACTGCCATGGGCAGGAACTACTGGAAAATGAGCTTCTATCATACATTCTGCGACTGATATATCTGACCAATCCATATCCTTCAAGAAATCATTTTCAAACCATTCCCCATAGAATGAACCAAAAAATATTTTTACCTTATACATTGTATATCATTTTAAAAATAATAAATTACCATTCGTATAAATCTTCTTCTATTTCCTTTTTGTAGTTTTGAATAGATTGATGATACAAGGCTCTGGTAAGAGTCCAATCCTTTTTAGAGTATGAAACCTCACCTAAACCTCTTTGGAAGTCTATGACATAACTATCATCATTTTCTTCAACAATAACCTTATCATGATTATATTCTAAAATCTTATTATTTACCATCATATTTCATTCCTTTGTGAACATGGTACAAAACATCATCATTCCACATCTTGTAGCCATGAGAATGCTCACACTTGCCATCTGAATAGTTAAGGCTATAAATGAGTATTCTACCCCACACATCACGAACATACACTTTGGCACAACCTTTAAATTCTATAGAGACACTAAAGTAACCTTGTTCAAAACTAAGAGACATATATTTATTGATAAGTCGCTTAGGCAGGATTTTATAGTTTTCTATCTTATTAGCCATACGTCTTTTCATGCCTCACCTCCTTTCCCTGTATTGAACATCATATTATAACTAACAATGGTGTCCTCAACACCTGTAGCAATACCTGTAGCATATGCAAAGGTGAAGACATCCCGAATGCTTTCTTCCATCTCTTTCGGAATTGGGCGTTCTCCATTCCCTACTCTATTTTTCTTGTAGTTCTCCCATTGCTGACTACAAGTCTTTGCAGCAATATCTTTAGCAGTTTTTACCACTCTATCCAAGTGCTGCTTAATTTGTTCATTTGTCATATCGATACGTTTTAATTATTCTCTTTTGAAAGATACAATTAGCTTTTCTTTATTCTATTACTTCTTCATATACACAATTGGTATGTTCTACCAAATTTACATCCTTGGTAATACGCTGTGACAACAGTTTCAAAGCAGGAATATCAACAAGTGCAAGCATCTTATTAATATGCGTCTTTACATACAGCAACGTATTTTTAAGAACATTTTTCTTCTTTAAGACCATCTTGTACAAACGATATACTTCATCGTAACGCTTGTTCTTTTCAGAAAGCTTCTGTTTTAGGCTCTCATTCTTATCAGACAGCTTCTTTATACGCTTTTTTAAAGATTTACGTTCATTATTTCCTCCAAGTTCCTCAAGAGCTTCTGTAAGTTCCTCTATTTCCTTACGCAGCTCAATATTCTCAGCCATTACATAATCATAACGTCTCAGAATAAACATCATCTGATGCTCAAATGGAATATCATTCTTTCTTTCCATAATCAATTTTGCTTTAAAGGGTTCAACAATAAAATTATTCTGGATTTCCTGATTCATCTGCCTTTTTAAAGACTTTCCGTTTCGTTCAATCCGAGATTTTTTTTGGAATCATTCCGGCATAACCGTCATCACCTAAGCCTTTTTACGTGCTTTATAAGATGGCAACCCAATAAGGCAGTAAGCCAAACAATCGGTAGAGAATTTTTGTAGAATACCCAATCTCTGATTGCGGAAGTCTGCTGCAAAAAATCTTCGCCGATAGGGAGAGCATCGACTGGTGTTTGGTGTCTGCCTGGGCTGCCATACCTTTGCACTTAAAAAGCTGGCGGTGATGGTTAACGGCACAACCTATACTGAAAAATTGAGGTTGAACACAAGAAACGAAAACAGAGTTATAGATACAATTATATCATTTGGCACTTCCAGTGCCTTTCTTAATAACTGTCTTCCTTTTCTCCCTCATAATAGTATTATATGAACAATTATTTTTCAGTCAATGTAGTAAACCCTATAATGGTACCATCATTACAGCATGGTTCACCAATATCTTCACATAGATTTAGCAACATCTCTCCTGTCAACTTGATTCCAAACTTGTTGGAGTTGATCAATAAGTTTGGAATAAGTAGCAGTTTACGATTGTAAACCACTACTATGCCAACATTAATCTCAATTGCCAACTTGCCGTAGTCGAAAGCAAGCATAGATGGTGAAATATCTTCTTTCATGCCTCACCTCCTTTTCCTGTATTGACCATAATATTATAACTAACAATGGGGGCATTAATGCCTGTATTCTTAGCTATACTTACCACTTTATATAAGTGCTTTATTGCCTTTATAACTGTCATAACAATTTACCTTTTAATAATACACATATTTATATTACTATATTGTCTGTAATATGTATAGTAGTATTTTTATATTTACGTTAATACTACCATACGTATTAAAGTAAAGCGAACTATATATATTATCAGCAATAACACTATCTATATTCTTGTATATTAAGCTATATATATTCAAATAAAGCGAATAATACTTATAGATAATAATACATATTACTATATTACCATATTACTATATTGCTTATCTTTTTCTCTTCACCTTGTTCTGTGGTCTCATCATGTGCATAGCCATAAGCATACATCTACGCTTGAAGGCGAGTTCGTCTTCATCGTCTTTCTTTCCCCAGCCAGTGCCAGGACCACCACCTCCTCCATGAGACTCGGCAATAGCTGTAGCCTTATCAAGATAACCCAAGAACAGAGCAGTGGCTACTGTCGTAATTTCAGTAGCATTCTCTGCCATCTGCTCGAAGATAGAATCATCCAAAAGAACAGAGTTGTATTTGTCAAGTATTTTTCTTTCGTCAGGAGACATGTTTGCTGTCATTTCGTTGTATTTCTCCATCCTCTTCATAGCATCGAAAGCAGCGAGATTGTAACCAAACGCCTCCATTTCCTGGATGGCGTTCTTGTTATACTCAGGCTGTGCTGTTTGAAGTTTCGTCTTCACCTCCTGGTAGCGAGTTTCCGTTTTTGAGGTCTGTGCATTCAAACTGTCGAGCTTTGCCTGTGCCTCACTAAGTTTGCTTTCCTTGTCAAGAATCTGAGCCTTGACATCTTCAAGGTTCTTAGTGATGGCATCCATCTTTCGGGCAGCTTCCTCTGCAGAGATCTTACCAGAATCACGGTCAGCCTTCAACTTCGCAATTTCCTTCTCCAGGTCTTCCTTGTAGGTTTCCAGATGTTCTATCATCGTACTCAATCCCTTGACTCTTGCAGAGGCATGTTTGATTTCCTTATTCAAAGAATCAATGGTCTGCTTCTGTTCTTTGATGGTTTCCTTGTTCTTCTCGATAGCATCATCAAGAACAATCTTAGTATCAAAGAGTCTTTTGTTTTGCTCCTTCAATTCCTTTCTAAGTTCCTGATGATATTGTTCTGTTGTACGATGCTTGGCTCCAGTTTCGGCAATTGCGTCACCACGTTCCAATCCATAATCAGCATTGATTTTTGATATTTCATCATGGAGTTTCATCATACGTTTTTGGTATTCAAACTTGGAATCAACTTCTCCAACCATAACCTTTTTCCATGACAATTTTTCGTCTTTTGTGATAGGAAGAACTGTACAATGTATATGTGGATTTGTTTCGTCCAAATGTACCACAAATGCAGCAATATTTTTTTCTCCAAATTGAGCACTCATGAAACGATACATATCCTTAGCCCAGTTTTCTATTTCTGGCATTCTTCTGATGGAAGAATTGTCTGCGCCATGTTCTAAATCTACAACCTGATTTCCGAAAGCCAAACGGTGCATTTGCTCCCTGGAGCCACCTAAAATAAAATTTGCTACCGTTCTACGATTTGGGTCTTTCCCCTTTTTTATTAATTCTTTATTTGGGTCTTTTATTCCACGTTGCCAAAGGATTGTTTCTATTCGCCTCGGAATAGAAGTAGCCTTGTCAACAGGAGTGACCTCACCGTTTTTTATTTCAAAATTTAGACGTTCACGTGTCGGATCAAAGTTATTCGACAACCGACTAACATAAGCCCCATTGGATGCTACTCGTAGATGTTCGTTACTCTGTGAGACTGTCATTCCTGCTCCTGCACGAACGTCCATTACTTGTTTTGCCATAATTATTTTTTTTGTTAACTGGGGGGTAGAGTTCTTAGGGAACATCCCTAAGCCTAATTTCATCATCGGCTTGCCGCACGATAGTCCTCGATTTTCGAGATGATGAAAGCCGGGTTTGGCACAAACCGGGTATTAGGCTACCCCCCAGTAAAAAAGTTACACACTATGCGCAAGCGCATGAAAAAGTATTTTCTAATTATCCAAAGACTTTTCTTCAGAAGAAAGGGTTTCACTTCTTTCAGATGAAGAAGATTGTGAAGGAGTCGCCTGAGGCTGCAAAGAATCGTCTCTATGACGTTCTGCCTCTATAGCCGAGCAATCGATCCATTGCAACACGGATGGCTTCACCGAAACGAATTTTTCGGTGCCGACTTTTTGGATCTCCGCAACGCACATACTGCAAAGCACACTGATGAACTTGGAAACAGTTGTGCGGTTCCACATCCATTCTTTAGTTAGTTTTGAGAAGTTTATCATGCTATGACTACCGTCAGATTCAGCCTTTGGATTATTGCAGCACTGCTGCACCAAGAATCTGAAAGCTTCTATTTTCGAGTATCGTCTTGAACGAGAGAATGCGTAATCAGAAGATAAATAATCTAAGAGAGGAAAAGGAAGTGTCACAAAGAGGCTTTCCCCTTTTCTGAAAGTATCATTAGATATTGAATGAGTTTTCATTTTTTTTAAAAGATGATTTAATCATGTTTTTAAATGCTGAAATATTATGTTTGAATGTTGCGTCATTAAGCCGATTTTCTTTGCTTCTCTCCTGGCGAAACAATCACAGATTTGCGGCGAACTTGATTTGTTATTCTTCTTCGCCATTTCCCATATTCATCGAAACGAGGATTAGGATAAATCAAACCTGCCATAAGAATAAGATATGAAATTTCCGCTACAAGTAATAACCTACCAATACTTGTCACAATAAGAAGAACTATGGCTATCCCCATTGCCCATTTTATCCATCTTACATTGTGTATTTTGGTAAGAACCATATCAGACAATCGAAATGAGAAAGTTGCCAATGTTATTATTAAACACAAATTGAATGCCCAAAATGGTGTAGTGTGAGAACGAAGCAGCATTGCTGATGTTTTATGTTTAATTGCCAAGCAAGTTGAATTGCGTGGCTGGGTGTTCTCTACACTAATAGATGTAGCTTCATTAAGATGCTCCTTAGCATATTTGGATGCCTGAAAATCTACAAATTGAACTATCAACATCGATACAATAAGAATATAGGTGAAGAATTTCCGTGCATTACGACTGAATTTCATCTTCTTGTAGAAACGCATAAACCAGAGGAAAATAATTCTTTTCTTTCTTCTTATAGACGGAAGGTTTTCCTCCAAAATGGAAATCGAGTTTTTCCATTTTGGAGATTCATTACTTTTGGGCTTTATCCAATAATGAAACACAAAAGGAATCATGGTCAGGACAAGTGCCAATATAAGCTTCAATACCAATATAAACATAGCCGTATTTTATAAATGTCAAATAAAGATACCTATTAAATCTTGCAAAGATTGCTTTTCGATAATATCACCTTCAACCTTCGTGATACTTTGATAATCCTTTCGTAGATGGTGATACATTACATCCAAACTATCAAAGAAGAAAACAGTAATGGAGTCAATAACTCCATGTTGGTCTGATGATAGGTAGATGGCATACATACTGTTTTCTACGGGAGTTGAGTATGCTTCCACTTTGATGATTCTGCCATTCTCCTTACTTGAAGCAAACAATATATGAGCACCAAGTTTTTTTTCCAATGAGTCTGTTAAATCCTCAGCCATGACTTGCATTTTTGTTTGCCAAACAACTTCCGCAAAATCATCATGAATATAGATTTCATATTGTTGTTCATCAAATGTCTCGGACATTTTCAATACTAAAATCTTAGATAAATTGTAGATGGAATCCTTATAGATTTCATTTTTCACACAAGCTACATCTATTATTTTTTCCATATTCTGAATTTATAATGTTGTTGATAAATACGATTTCAAGAAATAATTGGCAAGAACATTTGTCAATTTTATCTGTTCATTATCGCTCTTTTTCTGAACATCAAGTTTGCCGAGCAATGCCGGGAGTTCATCAGTGAGCTTAATAAGCGTATCACGTTGATCATCTGTCAATACTGCTGTTGAATAATCATCAATAGCCATGAACGGCTGAATGAGCATCCATTTATAGTTAGCTCTCTGGTCTCTATCCAAACGTTGGTTGTTGATGATGTCGTTTCTGCAAGCCATTGCATTTTGGATAATGCGACGGTTGAAGCGCATTGTTAGATACAACATAGTACGGTCGTTTACATCATCAGACTTATTGCCAACTGACGAATATAAATCGTCAAAGATTGCCGTTGTAGCATTTGTCAGATTCTGTAAATCAGAGTTAGATACTTTACTGAGATAGTTCATCAAGGAACGGAAACATTTATCTTCTTCTGTGATGAATGACAAAAGTTGTCGCTCCTGCTTAAATGATTTCACCGATTTAAGCAAAATGTAATATGCAGAAATCGTCATAGGTGCGGAAGAATACATACCTTGGTTGTCAAGACTCTCATAAAACTTGACTGCATCTTTGTAGGTTTCAGAATCCTTCACCTTCTCACGTTCCATAGCAGTGTTCAACTTTAGATACATAACATCCTTCAACGAACGAGGCTTGGAAAAAGCCAATCTTGTAATCTCGTGTCTGATGGAGTCTGATACCATGAAGTAAGCCAAGGCAACAGGACTTCTGAGTGTAATAGTAGAATCCTTGCCGAAAACGCTATAGGCTGAATCCTGAGTTTCAAGCCACTTAGCTGTCAACTTTGTCAATTCCTCATTGTCAACTTCCTTTTTTTCACGAAGTTCTGCAAGTACCTCATGACAACCATTAACTGCTTCTGTTGAGTTGGAGAATGAAGGATGTTGGTCACATGATGTTAAGAATGATGTGACAAATAATCCAATCATAAATGTTTGTTTTACTTTCATAAATTAACTATTTTATTAACTATACACTTAATTATATTATTAATTACAAGCTGCAAAAATAGCAATAAATCGACATACTTTACTATAAAAATTAATATTTCTCTTATATTAACATTAATAATTTAATATAAGCTTAGAATGTTGAAAAGCAGTACGTTTAAACTCAACATTTCAACATATCTTCAAACAAATATGGGGGTGTGTCATAAGTCTGTGACGCACCCCTTTTAAT